>NZ_CP072842.1:1567500-1740000 GCF_017948305.1 Faecalibacter bovis | reverse complement strand
TTCGGACAGAATTTCTCGTGTTCCGCCTTACTCGTTATCAACTATATAACCTTTTCGCTTACAGGACTATCACCCTCTTCGGTTAACCTTTCCAGGTTATTCTGCTAAAATTATAAAGTCTTTAGGGCTAATCCGCGTTCGCTCGCCACTACTTACGGAATCTCAATTGATTTCTTTTCCTATTGGTACTTAGATGTTTCAGTTCCCAACGTTCGCTCTCACTTACGTGAGTGACATGTCTTCAACATGCCGGGTTGTCCCATTCGGAAATCTACGGATTAATGCGTATGTGCCGCTCCCCGTAGCTTATCGCAGCTTATCACGTCCTTCATCGCCTCTCAAAGCCTAGGCATCCGCCGTACGCCCTTAGTAACTTTTTTCATAATTTAACCGTCATATTAATGAGCGGTTATGTTAATCTTACTCGTTTTTTGTTTAATTGTATACCTTCAATGCCGAATTAAATCGTTTATTTATTTAATTCTATATTGCTTTGATTAATTTCTTAATCTCTGTTTGATTGTATGTCGTTAACAATTTTCTTGTTATCTTTTTCTAATAATGTCAATGAACTCTTCTGCTTTTAACGAAGTTCGAATTTCGAGTTTCGTTTATAGCTTGGTGGAGAATATCGGAGTCGAACCGATGACCTCTTGCGTGCAAGGCAAGCGCTCTAGCCAGCTGAGCTAATCCCCCTCTTTATTTTCTATTAGTAGTCTCAGGCAGACTCGAACTGCCGACCTCTACATTATCAGTGTAGCGCTCTAACCAGCTGAGCTATGAGACTCTTTAATACTCTTAAAGAGTGGTCTTTGTAATATATATCTTTGAAATCAAATCCGACAGTAAATAAAACCGAATAAAACAGTCAATCTTCTAATTTAATAGAAGAAAATTCGTCGTTCTCTAAAAATGAGATGTTCCAGCCGCACCTTCCGGTACGGCTACCTTGTTACGACTTAGCCCTAGTTACCAGTTTTACCCTAGGCAGCTCCTATTACGGTCACCGACTTCAGGTACCCCCAGCTTCCATGGCTTGACGGGCGGTGTGTACAAGGCCCGGGAACGTATTCACCGCATCATGGCTGATATGCGATTACTAGCGATTCCAGCTTCATAGAGTCGAGTTGCAGACTCCAATCCGAACTGAGATAAGTTTTCGAGATTCGCATCTTGTTGCCAAGTAGCTGCCCTCTGTACTTACCATTGTAGCACGTGTGTAGCCCAAGACGTAAGGGCCGTGATGACTTGACGTCGTCCCCACCTTCCTCTCAACTTGCGTTGGCAGTCTCATTAGAGTCCCCGTCTTTAAACGCTGGCAACTAATGATAGGGGTTGCGCTCGTTGCAGGACTTAACCTAACACCTCACGGCACGAGCTGACGACAGCCATGCAGCACCTTGCATTCTGTCCGAAGAAATATCTGTTTCCAAATACGTCATTATGCATTTAAGCCTTGGTAAGGTTCCTCGCGTATCATCGAATTAAACCACATGCTCCACCGCTTGTGCGGGCCCCCGTCAATTCCTTTGAGTTTCATTCTTGCGAACGTACTCCCCAGGTGGGATACTTATAACTTTCGCTTAGCCACTGAATCCGAAAATCCAACAGCAAGTATCCATCGTTTACGGCGTGGACTACCAGGGTATCTAATCCTGTTCGCTCCCCACGCTTTCGTCCATCAGCGTCAGTTGAGGCTTAGTGACCTGCCTTCGCAATTGGTGTTCTGCGTAATATCTAAGCATTTCACCGCTACACTACACATTCCAGCCACTGCAACCTCACTCAAGACCAACAGTATCAATGGCAGTTCCATCGTTAAGCGATGGGCTTTCACCACTGACTTATTGGTCCGCCTACGGACCCTTTAAACCCAATAAATCCGGATAACGCTTGCACCCTCCGTATTACCGCGGCTGCTGGCACGGAGTTAGCCGGTGCTTATTCATATGGTACCTTCAGCTACTCACACGTAAGTAGGTTTATCCCCATATAAAAGAAGTTTACAACCCATAAGGCCGTCATCCTTCACGCGGGATGGCTGGATCAGGCTTCCACCCATTGTCCAATATTCCTCACTGCTGCCTCCCGTAGGAGTCTGGTCCGTGTCTCAGTACCAGTGTGGGGGTTCACCCTCTCAGGCCCCCTAAAGATCGTTGACTTGGTGAGCCGTTACCTCACCAACTATCTAATCTTACGCATGCCTATCCTACTGCGATAAATCTTTCAAGTGTCTCTGATGCCAGAATCACTGTTATAAGGTATTAATCTTCTTTTCAAAAGGCTATCCCTTTCAGTAGGGCAAGTTGCATACGCGTTACGCACCCGTGCGCCGGTCTCTCAGTAGCAAGCTACTAATACCCCTCGGCTTGCATGTGTTAAGCCTCCCGCTAGCGTTCATCCTGAGCCAGGATCAAACTCTCCATTGTAAATAAATATTGTTTGAAGCTTAACGCTTCTATGTTTTACAACTTCGAATTTCCTTTAGCTCTATTATTCAAGGATTGACCGTTAATTTATATTCGGCTTTTATTTCTTCTGTCTATATTGTAATTTCAAATGAACTTCTCGTTTCATGCAAACTTCTTTCGTTGTTTGCGGTTGCAAAGGTAAGACTTATTTTTAAACTGCAAAATCTTTTTTAAATAAATTTTGAAATTTTTATTTTTGTTTACTTCTTCGCGATTTCAAGTTTCAATACTACTCGTCTTTCGTATTGAGAGTGCAAATATAGGGCAACATAATTCAGCTTTCCAAATGCTTTTGTGAATTATTTTCAGTTTTATTCTTAACTAACTGAACAGAAGCGAAATATTTTTTGAATTAAATTTAGATATGTGTTTTGGTGTAGCTTTTCCTGTAGAATTAGGTAGTTTTCTATATTATATATCGTATACTTTCATTTTTTTCTTGACACAAAACATTTGAAATTAAAAGGAGAAGCCACAGTGTGGCTTAGGTAAAATAATTACAAACAGTATAATCTTATTTATATATCAATACTTTTTTCTTGATAAAAAAGAATTCAAAAAATCAAGACTGTAAATCGTTCTTGCTAAAAAACCTCTTGATTACAGGAATGAATTAAAGGTCGGTTTTTATTATAGGAAGATTAATTGATTCCTAAAAATGATAAACTAGAGATTATATAATCATGATGCGATTCTGAAACAAGTTCAGAATGACGAAATGGAATGAATATATAAAGTTGTAATACGTTTTTAGAAGATATATAGGTTGGATATAGCTTTAAGTATTATTAATGATTAAAGAAACATATGTTCATTTTTTTCGTCAAAAAAACGAACCAAAAAAGACATTGCTAAAATCTTCGACTAAAACTAAATTGATTTCGAGGAATGATTTAAATGATTCGCATTCGCTCACTAAATCATTCTTATCTCTACATCAATTTAGTTTCTTAACGTCTACGATTTTCAGGCAATTTTTTTCATTGTACAGAAGATTTATAAATAAGATTTTATTATCATATTAATTATTGGACTACATATAGCATTGTATAACGAAAATTACTTGAAGAGACGAAACAGATAATTTGCTATGATTATTACAAAAGGTCTGCTCTTTAGGAGCAGACCTTTTGTAATACTTTGATTGATGAACTCGCGAAAATGAGTTGCGAAGCAAGGAAGGTTTAAAATATATTATACTTTATTATATATATTCAAAAATCGAAATTTAAACGCAATAAAAAGTTCTTGACTTAAAAGAAAAGAACTTTATATTTTTAAAGAAAATAATGCAATTAATGCATTGCTTTGACTTCATTTAAGAAATCGACGATATCTTGCCCAGAATAATCAGCCATTCCCAAAGTTGTATGCGCGACATTCCCTTGTTTATCGAAAATGATTGTAGTTGGCAAAGTTCCATCAAATAGCTCTAACGGAATTGAAGAATTTGGCATATAGACAGGAACTGTAAGTTTTTTTCGATTGATGAATTTTTGAATTTTATCTTGTTTCCCATCAACTTCTAAAGTTAATATGATAACCTCATCATCATTTTTGAACTTATCGTGCAGTAATTGAATCGAAGGCATTTCTGCAATACAAGGCGGACACCAAGTTGCCCAAAAATTAAGAAAAACTACTTTACCTTTTAAATCTGAAAGAAATATGGTATTTCCATTTAGATCTTTCATTTCGAAATTATAGTTGTTTGGATTTTCCTTTTTAATAATCTCCTTTTTTAAATTTGGTTCAAACAAACCAATTTTAAGTAACCCTTGTTGAAGGAAAGCCTTAGCTTCTGATGACGTTAATAAAGTAACGCCAATAGCTAAAACCAAAATATTGGAAAGATTTTTCTTTATAAATACAGTTAATTTATTCATCGTTGAAAGAATATTCTTATTAGTTAATTGTGATAACATTTCTATTTAATATTAAAAAACCTTCTTTTTCTAAGTTTTTTAATATTCTTGAAATAACCACTCGAGAAGTATTTAATTCGTATGCAATTTCTTGATGAGTTTTATTGACAATGTTACCTTTATTAATACTTGCAACGTCTAAAAGATAATTTTTTACTCGTTGGTTCATATCATTGAATGCTAAATTATCGATTGCACTTAACATTTCCTCCATCCTATTATTATAGCTTTCAAAAATAAAGTGACGCCAAGATGAATATTTTGAAATCCATTCGTCCATTTTAGTAATTGGAATCATGACTAATTGCCCATCAGTTTCTGCAATTGCTCTAATTTTACTTTGTTTATCGCCAAGACAACAAGCCATTGTCATGGCACAAGTATCACCTTTTTCTAAAAAATACAATAGCAACTCTCCTCCATCATAATCTTCGCGTAGAATTTTTATCGCGCCATGCAATAAAATTGGCATTCCTTTTATAAACTGATTAAAATCTATTAAAATATCATTAGCTTCAAAATTAATTAAGCTACCTATATCATTGATTTCGTTTAATAAATCTTCTTCAAATTTATACGGATACGTTGCATTGATGTAATCTTTTATCATTTTAATGAGGTAATTTATCTTTTATAATTCCGTACAAATATGTTCCAGCCAAAGCTCCTAAAATCACAATTAGCATTGGATATAAACCTGCACCAACTAAAACAAAAATTGGACCTGGACAAGCACCAACTAACGCCCAACCTAATCCGAAGAAAATTCCGCCGATTAAATAGCGAACAATTGATTTAGTTTTCGGTTGAATTTCAATTTTATTTCCATCAAAATCTTTTATTTCTTTCTTCTTGATTATTTGAACTCCGATCAAACCAATAATTAATGCAGAGCCAATAAAACCGTACATGTGGAAAGATTGAAAACTAAACATTTCGTAAATTCTGAACCAAGAAGCTGTTTCAGATTTATACATTGTAATACCAAATACAATTCCTAAAATGATATAAATTAAAATTTTCATGAGATTAAAAAATTAAGGGAAATAAAATGTGCGTCATTATTAACCCACCAATAAAAAAACCAATAACAGCAATTAAAGATGGAATTTGCAAATCGCTTAAACCAGAAATCGCGTGTCCAGAAGTACAACCACCCGCATAACGAGTACCAAACCCTACCAATAAACCACCCACAGAAAGAATAATAATATTTTTGATAGATAAATCACCAAATAATTCGGTTGGTGAATATGCTTTACCTGCACTTTCAAAACCTAATTCATTTAGCTGTAAAATTGTAGTTTCTGAAATTGCTGGAATTTGATTCTCTGACAAGAATAGTACAGAGATAACTCCTCCTAAAACAGCACCAATCAAAAATAATAAATTCCATTTTTGATCTTTCCAATTAAAATCAAAAAAAGCACATGATTTACCTGCACCAAAAACAGAACACAATGTTCTGAAATTTGAGGAAAACCCAAAACTTTTTCCAAAATAGATTAAAAGTAACATGACCATTGCTATAATTGGTCCACCTATATACCAAGGCCACGGTTGTGAAATTATTTCCAACATATGTATATTCTAATTTTTAGCAAATTTCCGTATTTATTTATGAATGAAAGTTACAATTGTTACAAATGAATTTCAATCAAAATATTATTGTTTCAAGTGAAAAGAAAATTAATATTATGTGCATTTTATTATCTGATATTGTAAAATATTCTATTAAAAATTAAAACTATAATCAAACTCTTCAAAAAATTGATAAAAATGAATAGAATGGTTGCGGCCTAATTTTGTAGATTATTGAATAAAATTCAAAAAACAAATATTATTTCTTAACAAAATTCAAAATAATTGATTTTTAATAAGTTTATTTTGAATTATCATCAAAAAATGAATTATTCGCCTTAATTTTGCCCACTGTAATTGAACTTTAAACAATAAAATTTAGACAAAATGGAACTGAATAGAGAACGTCTATTAGAATTGGTGCAAAAATACGATGCGCCACTATATGTATATGATGCGAATAAAATTAAATCGCAATATGAGAAGATGACGAATGCTTTTTCAACTGTCAAGCGTTTAAAGTTAAATTATGCATGTAAGGCAAATACAAACCTTAATATTTTAAAATACTTCAAATCCCTTGGTTCAGGATTAGATACTGTTTCTTTACAAGAAGTAGAATTAGGATTAATGGCTGGTTTCAAACCAAAAGAAATCATTTATACACCGAATGGAGTTTCTTACGAAGAAATTAAACAAGTTATTGCTTTAGGCGTAAGAATCAACATTGACAATTTATCGGTTTTAGAAACATTTGGTCAAGATTTCCCTAATTATCCAGTTTGTGTGCGTATTAATCCACACATTATGGCTGGTGGAAATGCAAATATTTCTGTAGGACATATCGACTCTAAATTTGGAATTTCTATTCATCAATTACCACACATCAAACGTGTAGTAGAGAATACAGGATTACATTTAGATGGTGTGCACATGCATACAGGTTCTGATATTTTAGATATTGATGTATTCTTACAAGGAGCTGAAATCTTATTTGAAGTAGCAGCGGAATTTAAGAATTTAACGTACATCGATTTCGGATCTGGATTTAAGGTTCCTTATTATCCAGGTGCTGACGAAACTGATATCGAATATTTAGGTGAACGTTTATCAGCTCGTTTCAATGAGTTTGAGAAAGCGTATGGCAAACCATTAACATTAATGTTTGAGCCAGGAAAATACATGGTTTCTGAAGCTGGAACTTTCTTAGCGAAAGTAAACGTTGTAAAACAAACAACTTCTACTGTATTTGCTGGAATTGACACTGGTTTTAACCACTTAATCCGTCCAATGTTTTACAATGCACATCACGAAATTGAAAACATTTCGAATCCAGAAGGACGCAGCCGTTATTACACAGTTGTAGGATATATTTGTGAGACGGATACTTTCGGATCAAACCGTAAGATTAATGAAATTAGCGAAGGCGACATTTTATGTTTCCACAATGCTGGTGCATACTGTTTTTCTATGGCATCTAACTACAACTCACGATTAAAACCTGCTGAAGTTTTGTTAATAGACGATAAAGATTATTTAATTCGTCGTCGTGAAACTTTACAAGATTTAATTGGTACAACAGAAGAAATCAAATTCTAATTTAATATTATTAAAATAGAAATTTAATAGTTCAAATTCACTTAAACTCAATCTACGGATTGAGTTTTTTTTTGTTTAATATGTTGTTAATTGTATTACCAATGATATTATACCCTAAAGATTTATCGTAATTCCATTGATAAGTATGTTCTGCTATTTGTTGATTATTACGAATTGTAACTCCAAGTGATTTCATTTCTTTTTTAAAACCTGAAAAATTATCGTCCTTAATTATCACTTTATTCATCAGATAAAAACTCTTCATCAAATTAGATTTTGTATCAGAGATAATTGTATCATTTTTAACTTGAGAGAAAAGATTTATTGGTACTATTAAAAACAATAAATATTTAAACATGGTAATTAAAATTTTGCATAAAAAATCCCAATCGAAAGATTGAGATTTTTATATACTATTATTTAGCAACTTTTTTTCTTGCTTGAGCATTAACTCTCGCATTTTCAGCTTCTACTTTTTTTCTTTTTTCTTCCTTTAAAGCTGCTTCATCTTTACGAATTTGTTCAAGTTTAGTTGCTTTTAAATCTGCTTTTTTCTGAGCTTCTACTTTCGATTTTAAATCTTGTGTTTTATCAGATTTTTGTTGCGCGAACAAACCAATTGGTAACAATACGAAAGCTAATACTTTTAATAATTTCATATCTAGTGTTTTTTAATTTTATTAAATATACAAAAAACATTGATTTACAACACATTATTGTAATTAATTTAAAACAGTTTGATTTAAAAAAAATTTAGCCTTTAAATAATTTAATTTTAGTAACCATTACAGCTAAAACAAACCCAAATACAGCAAATAGAGCGTACGAATATCTTAAATCAAACATTTCTGCAATATATCCAATTAAGGGTGGTCCTAATAAAAATCCTAAAAAAGAAATACTAGAAACCATTGCTAATGCAACGCCAGGATTTATGGTTTTGTGCTGTCCGGCTACACTATAAACAGCAGGAACTGTACAAGCTACCCCAAGACCAACTAACATAAATGCCATTGTACATATAACTAAGGTTGGAAAAAATACAGAAATCAACAATCCACTTCCCATTAAAATACCGCTAACTTGTAAAACGCGACGTTTACCAAAACGTTCAATAAATTTATCGCCGATAAAACGCCCTGAAGCCATTGTGATCATAAAAGCGGCGTAACCTAAAGTTGACCATTTTTCTGGAGCTTTTACAATTTCGTGGAAATAAACTCCACTCCAATCGAACATTGTTCCTTCAGTTGCCATACCTAAAAAACCAATTATTCCTAATTGTATTAAAGTTTTATCTGGTTTTACAAACCCTTTCTTTTGATCTTCAGTAAAAGTTTCATGATCAAATAAATATTTCTGTTGAGAAAAGAATAATCCTAATATTATTATAAATATAATGATGAAATGAGTTAAAATTTCAATTTCAAAATTCATTAACAACAAACCAATTAAAGCTCCTACAAATCCTGCTAAACTCCACGCTCCATGAAAAGAAGACATGATTGAACGATTATAAACTTTTTCTACATCAACACCTTGAGTATTGATCGCAATATTACATGAATTACTAAAAATACCGAAACATGTAAGAATCGCAGCAAGTGACCAAAAAGTAGTTGCAAACGGAATAGCTAATAAGAGCAAAGCGTAGCCTAAAATCCCTAAACGAAAAACATTTTTACTACCATATAGCGCAACCATTTTACCAACCAAAGCCAATGTTATAATTTCACCGATTGGCATCACTAAAAGTAAACTCCCAAGTTCGCCTTCAGAAATTCCTAATTTATTTTTAATTGTTGGGATTCTACTTGCCCAAGATGAAAATATTAATCCTGTACAGAAATAGAAAATGGTTACAGCTAAACGGATTTGTTTTGATGTAAATTTAGGTGTAGAAACGGTGTTTTGCATGTCTTATTACTAGAGGTGTAAAGGTAAATAATCGAATTTGAATAATTAATTCTTATTTTATTAAAAAAATATTTCACTGATAATGAATTTGATAGATCTAATGATGAAAAAAAATTATAATTAGGATTTGGTAATTCAAATTATCGCTCTATATTTGCACCACAATTAACGCAAAGACCGCGATTAATTACAACTGGAGAGTTGGCAGAGTGGTCGAATGCGGCAGTCTTGAAAACTGTTGAGGGTCATACCTCCGGGGGTTCGAATCCCTCACTCTCCGCTGAAAGCCTTGAAGTTTTACTTTGAGGCTTTTTTTATGGATTAAGATTTCCAATCTACGCTTTGCCTACATTCAAACAAACTTTAACTGGAATTAAATTTTTAAATATTTATATTTGTCAAAACGAAAAGTATATCAAGAATCCAAGAGAAGTGTTTGGTTTATGACAAAAGAAATAAAAGATAAAATTATAACCTTTTTATTAATTTTATTAGTAACCATCATAGTGATAACTGGTGTTGTATACTTAATTAGCGCTAATGATGAAAAAAAATTAAAAATTATTAATAATTCTTTTAAATTGACTAAAGGAATTGTAACGAATAAAAATACTTACAAAGGACATTTTATAAAAGTAAAATATATCGTAAATGGTAGATCTTACATAGAATCTGACGGAATAGATGAAAGAGATAATATAAATAAAGGAGATAGTGTAATGGTTAAATATTCAACAGAAAAACCAGAACTTATGATAACTCAGTTTAATGATAATTTCTAATTATTTAGAATTGTAGAGAAATTGGATATAAGTACTCATGTACATTGAAAAAATCTCAAATATTTTATTTTACAACAATCTATTAGAAAGATTTTATAAATAAGAAATAATATTTTCAATCATAATTTTAATAATAACTTGATACGAAGAATTAAAATGAGTTATTATTAAAATTGATTAAATAGTATAGCTGAATGCTATAAAAGTTTTGTAAAGTATTGCGGTTTAATGATGATTATTAGCTAATCTAACATTTACTGCATTAAGACCATTATTACCGGTTTCGATTTCAAAAATAACTTCATCATTTTGTCTGATATTATCTTTTAAACCACTAATGTGTACAAAAATATCTTTTTGATCAGTTGTAATAAACCCGAAGCGTTTAGTCTTATTAAAAAACTTCACAGTTCCTTCTTGCCTATTATTATTTGATAATAAATTTCCCCAATCAATTACAGTAAAATAATCCGTAATCTTTGAAGTTAAATTCTGAAGATAATTTGTAATAGCCGGCGCTACCTGAAGTAACCATCCGTTTGCACTATTGTTTATGATATAATCTTCTAATGTAATGTTTGATAATGTTGTGTGTTGTTGTTTTCTATTCATAAATTAAATTTTGGTTAATGCGATTTCTAAAAATTCTGCATATAAATAAGCGATTATAACGTAATGTTATATTAAATTGTTTGTGAAAATAAATAAGTACCAATGTATGAAGAAGTAAAATCCAGATTAATGAGGATTGTAATTTCATTATTAAAAAATCACGAAAAGTGATGAAAGAAGTAACTTTTATTTGATGCAAATATACAATAAATATTTTATGGAACTAATCTGAAATAAAAATTTAATAAAAAATTAAAGCTTTTGTTAGAAGATATAAATAATTATACGCAAAAATTAAGAATTATATAATCATAACTTATATTTGATATTTTACAGAAATTAAAAAGCAACTTTGTTAAAATTCAATTCTTCGTAATTTACCTGATAGAGATGAATTCGACGAATAAAAAGCGTTAATTAAGCACCAATTCAAAACATTAAAAAACTATTAATTATCTAAACGAAATTTTATATAAAATTCAATAAAATATTTATTTCATTATTAAATTGTTATTTATTTAAAAATTCGTCATACATTTGTACCAATATCAGAGATAAGATATTATTTATTAACAAACAAAATAGTTTGACATACCATTTTTTATACTTTTGGCGTAAAGCTAAACACTTCTTAAACTATCGTATTCTTCTTTTTTCAATTTATAATTTAAAATATTTCAATTCCAAATTGATTAATCTCAAATATTAAACGTTTTTTATCACGCGTTAAGTTGGTATTATTTGAGAATAATGATGAACGATTTTTGTTAAAAATAGTTCCTTTAAAAATTAATGATGTTTTGATTTATTCTCTTTTTTAAAATATATATTATGCAAGAAGGTACAGTAAAATTTTTCAATGATGCTAAAGGTTTTGGTTTCATTACAGTTCAAGAAACAGGAAACGAAATTTTTGTTCACACATCTCAATTGATTGATGACATCAGACAAGATGACAAAGTTTCTTTTAAAATTGAGCAAGGTCAAAAAGGACTTATGGCTACAAATGTTAAAAGAATATAATTTGATTTTTCATTAGGCTTGATTATGGAGTAAACATCTGAATGGTGTAAACTTAAAATCATTTTCTAATTAATCATATAAAGCTGTTTCCTTTAGGTTTCAGCTTTTTTTTGTTTTAATATTTAGAATTTAACTTTTTAAATAATTAATTTCTATTGAATTAGGTTAAGCATAAGTTTCAAATAACTGTAAAATTTAAAAAGGCTTAATCTACGATTAAGCCTTTTTTATTATTTTTCTATTTCGTTTAAAGATTCCATTTTCTTTATTTCTAAGAATCCTTTAATATCTTCGAAATGTTCTTTTACACGTTTGTTACCAAATTCGAACACTTTTTCAGCTAATCCATCTAAGAAATCACGATCGTGAGAAACTAATATTACAGTTCCTTCAAAATCGCGTAAAGCATCTTTGATGATGTCTTTAGTTTTCATATCAAGATGATTGGTTGGCTCATCTAAAATCAAAACATTATAAGGTTCTAATAATAGTTTAACCATTGCTAAACGTGTTTTTTCACCACCCGAAAGCACTTTTACCTTCTTATCAATATCATCGCCTTTAAACATAAAAGCACCTAAAATACTTTTAATTTGTGTTCTGATATCTCCTTCTGCAATACGATCTACTGTTTCAAAAATTGTTAAATCTTCATCTAATAATGCAGCTTGATTTTGAGCAAAATATCCGATTTGTACATTATGACCGATTTCTAATTTTCCTTCGAAATCAATTTCACCCATAATCGCTTTAATCATCGTCGATTTACCTTCTCCATTTTTACCAACTAAAGCAACTTTCTGACCACGTTCTATTACCATATCTGCATCTTTAAACACAATATGATCACCATAGTTTTTAGATAAACCTGCAACAGTAATTGGATATTGACCAGAGCGTGCAGCTGGTGGAAATTTTAATTTTAAAGCAGATGTATCAACTTCATCAATCTCGATAATCTCAAGTTTTTCTAACATACGAACACGCGATTGCACTTGTTCAGTTTTAGAAAACGTTCCACGAAAACGTTCGATAAATTGTTTATTCTCCGCGATAAATTTTTGTTGTTCGTCGTACGCTTTTTGTTGATGAATTCTACGATCTTGGCGTAATACTAAATAATCAGAATATTTTGCTTTATAATCATAAATACGACCCATTGTAACCTCTATTGTACGATTGGTAATATTATCTACAAATGCACGGTCGTGAGAAATAACCATAACCGCTTTCGCTTGATTTTTTAAGAAATCTTCTAACCATTGAATCGATTCAATATCCAAGTGATTCGTAGGCTCATCTAATAAAATTAAATCTGGTTGTTTTAATAAAATTTTGGCTAATTCTATACGCATACGCCATCCACCTGAAAACTCAGAAGTTGAACGATCTAAATCTTCCTGAGAAAATCCCATTCCTTTTAAAACCTTTTCTACTTCCGCTTCGTAATTTACTTCTTCAATAGAATAAAACTTTTCACTAAGTTCTGATACACGCTCAATTAATTTCATGTATGCATCACTTTCGTAATCTGTTCTTACAGTTAATTGCTCGTTGATTTCGTCAATTTCATTTTTCATCGAAAGATATTCCGAGAAAGCCTTAGAAGTTTCTTCACGAACGGTACAATTATCTTCTGTTAATAAGTGTTGTGGTAAATATGCAATAACCGCATCTTTTGGCGCAGCAATATTTCCTTGAGATGGTTTATTGATACCTGCAACAATCTTCAATAACGTCGATTTCCCAGCCCCATTTTTACCCATCAAGGCAATCTTATCATTTTCGTTTACCACGAAACTTACACCACTAAATAAAGTTGTAGAACCAAATTGAACGGCAATATCATTTACTGTAATCATATATTCTAAAAATAAGTGATGCAAAGATAATTGAATAGAAAGAAAAAACTCTTTCAAATCAATGAAAGAGTTATAAACGTTTTATTTAATTGATAAAGCACCTGATGGACATTTGGACACTTGATTTCTCAATTCCTCAGAAGTAGCATTTTCTGGTTGTATCCAAGGTCTTGCTTTAGGATTATAAACTTTCGGTAATAATTTTACACAAACTGCAGCATGTTCGCATAATTTTGGCTTCCAAACGATCGTGATTTCTCCGTTTGAATATAAATGTTCCTCCATTTGTATTTAGATTTTGGTTATATGTATATTGTTTAAAAATACTACACCAGTAATTAATGCTAATTCAAAAATAATTCAATGTATTAAATTACTGATTTTCAATAAAATAATCAATTAAAGCACCATATATTGTTTAATTATACATCATTTAACAATTCATTTTCAGCTTAAAATCTTAAATTTGTGTTCTATTTGAATAATCATGGAAGAGATTAAAGATGAAAACACCCTAAGATTTGTTAAATATTGGGAACAAAGATTTAACCGAATTTTAGAACAAAATACAAATTGGACTAAATTATTCTTGACATTGGAGCAAAATTCTTTACCTAGTAACTTAAATATTGATAAATTTTGTTCGAAATATGGCCAAGATTTCCAATTGACGATAAATTATAAATTAGACGTAAATTCTAATAATTTCGATTTAACAATTACAAGATGATATCAAACTCAATCTATTTAGATTGAGTTTTTTTATTTTAAATTAGTTCGATAGATCTACCTCAATCATCTATCGTAACGTTATAAAGATGCAAATTCTAAATTGTATAAGATTTCATCTAAACTGCTTAACTTCGTAAAATAGAACTGTAAAATGAAAGATGTAAAAATTGAGTTTAGAAAACCTATATATCCTATTAATAATGAACTAAACGAGTATTTGGATAAATTTCATCGTTTAACAAAAACGTCCTTGCAATATGATGATTTATTACGTTTTACAGGTTATGTTTCGATTGAGGATAAAGACGGAAACGATACGTTTTGGCTGGGTGTTTACTATTCTGAATTTGAACATCAAGAAATTGAAGCGAGTTTAAATAAAATTTACACCTTACTGCATTCTGATGGTGACGAAGATTCGTTGCCTTATCTAACAGTTGATTCTATTGATTATTGCACGTTCGGAAACTCAAAACCATTTCGTATACGAGTGCGTAATATTTTGAATGATAACTACACGAATTATTACATAAAAAAAGCCGATGCTTCCAGAATTTATGGGTTAGAAATGGAAGAAATTTTATCTCCACACCGAATCAATTTTTTAGTAGATGGAGATACCTTAATTGAAGAACATATTTTAGGAATTCCTGGAGATATTTTTATCAATAAATACCTTGAAAATTGTGGTGAATTAGAAAAAAATCAAATCGCTAAAGAGTTTGTAAAATTTAACGAACGTTGTTTTATTGGGCTTTTGGGTGATATGCGATCGTATAATTATGTGGTGATTCCGATGCACGATTTTGACCAAGTATTTTATAGGATTCGCCCTATTGATTTTGATCAACAAAATTACGAAGGAAACTTGAAAATTTATCGACCACAATACTTTAAGGAAAATAAAGCAATGGTAGATTTGGTAATAAACAGACTAAAACCAAACTCGATAGAACAATATCGTAAAGAAGTTAGAGCAATTACTGTAAAAAGAATTTCTAATAGCCAAAAACGAATCAGACATCTTTTAAGAGTAATGAAAGGAGATTATATAGCACCTCCAGAACATATTGAGCAATTAAAAACTGGTTTTAGCAAATTATATAAATCTAATCAGTTTGAACATTGTACTTCGATGGGTGATATTTTAGAACAGTCCTTATTGCATATAATCGATCAATACAATACTTTAAAATAAATAAAGCCTCCCCAATTGGGAGGCTTTATTGTTATTTAGTTATTTGATTTAATTCCTTTCTGTAATAGAATCCTAAACCAACCGCTGCTACTGCTAAAAGTGGTAGGTAGTCGTTGATGGGGACAGGTCCCGGAGCTTCAGGATGATAACCTCCATTAGTTTCAGTATTTTCTAGATCAGATTCGAATTCATCCAGTTTATTATTAAAAACATTATCATTATCACTAAAATACGAATCTGAAGATTGCGCATAACTACTAAATGATAATAGCAATATAATATGTTTTAAATTTCTCATTCTATTTATTTAATATTTTTCTATTAACAACTTTCCCATTTTGTAAATAAATTTTCAATAAATAAAAACCTTTATTAGGAATATCAATAATTTTGACACTTTTAGAGTTTATATTCGTATGAGAATCTATTTTAACCCCCTGAATATTAAAAATATCATAAGAAGAAATTATATCATTTGAGTTAATATATTTATTATTATCAGATTCATAAATTACTAACTTTTCATTACTACTAAATTCCTCAATTTCCAATAAGTCATTTTTAAAAATAATCTCAAACCTATCCGTAAACTCTCCTACTTCTGAATTAAATTCATAAAACATATCATTTGTTAAATCAATAATTTTATTTTCATAATTATCTTTTAAAAATATTTTTTGATTTAAATCAAAGTAATTTATAATATTCTTTAAATAAACTATATGTGAACCTGATTTTGAAGTTCTAAAACTAATAACAATATAATCTTCAACATCTAAAGGATAAAATCTTGATTCTATAACATATTTATTGCCATTATTTAAACTAAAAAATTCAAATTCTTTATTAGAAATTCTTGCATCCATCCCTTCTTCAAATTCATTCGAAGCATTCGGATTAAAACTCATTAAAAATGAAGCAGCTTCTTTATTATCTACTATTAATCCTAGTGTAAATTTTAAACCCTCTTTATTATATTGTCTATTATTTTCTAATAAATCATTTTTATCAATGCTTTTTACAATATCTAAATATCTAAAATTCACATAAAAATTTTCTATATTGGATTTTGTTTTTGCTAAAAAGCCTACACCTAAGTCTAATTTTAAATCTAATGCTGTATCAGTATCATTATTAGAATTAGTACAACCTTCACTATTACAATATGTATAGTATTTCGGTTGCAAATATTTACCTGTTGAATAATCCCATGGATTTTCATTTGTCATTATTTCAATAAAATCAATATTTGTATTATATGATAAAAACGATTTAATTGAAATTGGTGCAGAATAAGGATTTCCAATCATATAACTTCCTTCATTTATAGATGGAGTTAAACTAACTCTTATAGTTTTATGCTGATTAGGCACTCCTTTAAAAATACCTTCAAAGTTTAATGGTCTATTAACAGTATTTGGATCATTGTCCGAATCGTAGTTACTGTAGTATTTTGTAGCTCCAGTTCTTTGAATCATAACACCTTTCCCATCCTCAAATACATTTCCAGTATAATTTTTCCAAGAAAAAGATTCTGTATCAAACCTATAAATTGTACCATTAGGAGTGAAATAAGTGTTACCATTACCTTTTATTAATTGACCGATTACGGGAGATGAATATATATTCGATTCATAATTGAAATAATTAATTTTAGATTTAAAACCTACATTACCTGATACAGTAGCTGCTGAACTTTCACCTGCTGATATTCTATCTAGATACAAATAAGATCCTTTATCAAAGATTAATTCATCGCGAGGATCAACTGTAAGTTTAGAATAAGCCGTGTAAGTATCATTATTGGTAACTAAAATATTTAGTTTATCATTAGAATTAAGTCTTCTTTCAACTAAAATTTCCTTAGCTTCGAAACTTTCCGTTGTTTGTTGTCTCACTATAGCATTTCGATTTTTATTTGGTTTACCGTGACTCCAAAAACCATAATCCCAAGTAGTGTCTGTATTATTATAACTAGAACAATTAATCTTTACTTCGTTAATATACATTCTAGTATCACTGTTATGAGTTCCTATATAAAATACTAAATCTTGAGGAATACCACTTTCCTTTAAATCAAAAATGTGGTATAATTTTGTATATTCAGAATCATTGATAGTTTTGTCAACTTTATAATTTACAACTTCAGAATTATAAAAAGTACTGTTACTAATAGTAGTTGTACTACCTAAAACTTTTGATTTACTTATAAATCCAATCCTAATCTGTTTATCAGCTACATCTGATTTAACTAACATTTCTACTGTAACTTTTCCTGATAATTCAGATAACGTTCTAGAAGTAATATGTGCTTTTTTATTAGCATTAGAACCTAAAATTATTCCTGAAAAATATTTATAAATATTATTACCATTTGATAAATTAGGAAAATTAGGAAAATCTATATTCGACAATGTTACATTACTATCATAACCACCTTGAAAACTTTGATTTTCAAACCCCTCCATAAAACAAGGTTGATCATTTTTTATTGTAATAAAAATTGTTTTGGTATAACTAGGTATATGTCCTTGTCTATCAACTATTGCTTTTAATTCTACAACACCATCCGCATCGTATCTAAAGTCAACAAATTGTTCATTTCTCGACATTTCAGTTATTAACGTTTCATTTATTTGCACGCCATTTCTAGTAGTCTTAACTACCTCATAAGTAATATTAGCTCCTGTAGAATTTTTTGCTGGAAATAATTTTCTATCTAAAACATATCCTACTTGAGAATATACATTGTCTAATGTTAATCTTTTAAAAATATCTGTATTACTATTAGCATTAGAATTTCCTGACAATAAATATTTATCCACAAAAAAATCAGTTCCTCCGGCTCTAGTAGAATAAACTAATGGTCTTTGATTTAATTTAGTACTATAAATCTTGTTAGAAGTAATTTTCCAATCTTCTTCTGTTGCTCCAGCTTTTATCCCATAAGATCCCCAGTTATCCCTAGTATATAAATATCTATTGTTTGAGATATTTTGAATACGGAAATTCGAATTATTTTTTATAAATTTCCATCTAACAGATTTTCTATTATATACAGCATGTACAAAATCATTTAATCCATTAATATTACTCTTATATAAATTACCATTTTCAAAATTTAAACCATCCCAACCAAATCTACCTGAAGATTCACTATTCATCAAGGCTCCTTTTATAGAACCATCTGAATTTAGGCTAACATCAGGTTTTGAAGAATCAAAACTTGCAATAATATATTCTCCGCTAACATCTATTACTTCAGTACTTGATAATTTATAATATGCATCAAAAGCAGAAATATCTGCTACATGTTGACCAAATACAACAGTAGATATAAGCATTAAAATGAGACCGAATATTCTCATTGTAAGATGTCGAAGTTTTTTCATAAGCGTAATATTTTTTATAGAGATTTTATTTCTTTCCAATTATTTGGAAACAAACTTAAAAAAAAATGTTATAAAAAAACATACCTAATAAGCGGTATAATATTGATAATCAATATTAACCGAAATTAATCGTTTAAAATTGGATAATTAATTGTTACATCATTATTTATAATGATTAAATATTTAACAGAAATTATTAATATTTTTTGCTTTTTTAAAATATTTTAATATGTAATTTCTTAATAATTAATATTATATCTAATTAAAGTGTTTAAAATCTATATTATCATGAAGTTTAACCCGATTTATGAATTCGTAAAAAAAGTTTTCATTTTTTGCGAAATATCTAATTCTTAATATAATACAAATTTATCTTCAATAAAAAAATAGTACTTTTTCATGTTATAAAATTCTGGTTTTCATTAGCTAAAAAAAAGAGCTTCAGTATTGAAGCTCTTTAAATATTAATAAAATGGCAATATAATTTTTATGTTAGAAGATTACTTTTTTATAAATAAATTTTCCATTTTCTAAAGTAAATTTCAAAAAATAAGTTCCTTTCTGTAGAGTTTTTAAAATGAATTTGTTTAACAGATTAACTTTTTCAATCGCAATTAATTGACCTGAATAATTATAAATCTTATAACTAGTAATTTTATCAAATGATATAACCTTATTTTGGCTATCATCTTTATAAACTATTAAATCTGATGTTTCATCTAAATTTATGGTTGATAAATTCTCTTTTGGTTCATATCTAATTTCAAATCTATCGAGATAATTACCTTGTTCCGATTCGAATACATATTCAATTTCCTCACTTAAATTGATGGATAAATTTAATTCGTTATCAATCAGATATATTGGTTGTGTTTTAAAAATCCCTTGCTTATTCTCTAATTTAATCGTGTATTCGCCAGTATCTTTAGCTCGGAAATACAATGGAATTTGATCATTAACATCCAATGGATATTGACGTCCTTCTATGATCATTGCATTGGCATTTGAATGTGATAAAATAAAAGAATTACTATTTGAAATATTTTTCGCATCATACCTTTCGTCAATTCCATTCGTTGCTCCTTCTATATAACCAATTAAAATTTGATTTTCTTTATTATTATTGGCATTTAAACTTAACCAAAAACGATCTTTTTCATTTTGATTTCGGCTCTGAATATCATCAAAATTAATATCACTTCGCATTGAATTATTAATAGTCAATACGCTTAATTCCGTGACTCTTGCAATAAAACCAACTCCTGGAGCTATATGTTCTTGAGTATCTAAATTTGAACCCGTCAGATTAAATGAGAACCATTTTTGACCTTCGTAACTTGCTGGATTTGATCCTGGAATATAATGCGCATCTTCATTCCAAAAATATAACGCCTTTACAACTGAATTTGAAGTCATAAAACTTTGCATTGAAATTGGAGAACCATAAGGATTTCCTACTCCATTATCTCCTAAACCATTTGTAGTTTTTGTTACCGGAATTGTAAAAACTCCATTATGAGGAACTCCATTAAAATAACCTACAAAAGGCGTTTCCAAATTACCATTTTGATTAAATGGTATGTTTGTACCAACTTGTATAATATAGCCTTTAGCTGGCTGAAAATTAGTATCTGTAGTTCTTAACCAATTTCTACCTTCTTCGTTATAATTATAAACTGCGGATGGATTGGAATAAAATCCGTTATCGTTATTTTGCTTTAAAATCTTTTGATCTGCAACCGGCGAAGACCAAAATTTTGAATCATACCCAAAGAATGTTGCATTTCTTTTGAATGTTGCGTTACCTGAATTTACAGCCAAATCATTTTCTTGAAGAAGATATGCACCTTCATTAAATATAACTGAATGATTAAAATAATTATTGAACTCATTTTGTAAATGAATTGTTGTTTCTGACTTAATTTCTATATCATTTTCTACTTGTAAAGATTTAGCCTCAAAAGAATTTAAAAGTGTACCATTACCTCTTAAAATAGCTAATTTATTAAAACTAGGCTGACCATAAATCCATTCATTCCCAGTCCAAACTACTCCATCTTTGGTTGTTAATTCTATTTCGTTTGAAAAGCCCGAAAAAACACCTCCATTTTTCGCTCTAATTTTATAGAAATAATTTGTATCTGGTTCTAAATTATTAATTGGTAAATTAAATTCAGCTGAATTTGTAATAAATGGAGATGATAAAATGGGTTCTTTCATAAACCCTTCAGATTCTATAGTTAAATCATCTAAATACAAAACTTTAACTCCATTAGAAAGTATAAAACTTGCTTCGTCTGGTATTGTTGTAAAATTATAATTAAATAACTGAAAATCATTATTAGTCACTGAAAACGTAACCAAATCTGTTACAACTTGATTCACTTTCATACTAAGCTTTAAACTTGTATCATTTGCACCTTTTTTAGCATAAAATGAAATGGATTTTGGCTTGTAAAATAGTGGAGAATTTAATTTCCCATAATCAGCTTGTAATTGAGCACCATAATTCCCAGAAACATGGTGTGTCGTACGAATAACATTGTCTAAAATCCAACGACCACCAATTAATTCTGCTTCCCACATTTCTTCATAACCTGATGTATCTAATCCATTTTCGAAACTTTCTATTTGTGTTAGAAATCTATTTTTATAATCAGAAACATGAATTTCAAATAAATCAAAATTCTCTGTATAATTCCATTTAGATATAAATTTATCAACTCCAATATAAGGTGAATTTAAAGCTTCCGGATTTGGCAAAACTCCAGTCCATGATACATTATCTATAGTCACTTGTCTATTACCATTTACGATAGTTGAAGGATAAGCGATCTTTATAACAACATTACCTTGTTTAAAAATAGGAATCGTTTGTGTATATATGGTTTGATCTTCGCCACTACTGTTACCAAAAATTGGAGACAAAAAAACTTCTTCATTATTTACACTTACCGATAAAATTCGATTGTTTTGTCCTGTAAAGGCTTTTCGGTATTGGAATATAAAATCTCCTACACCATTTGCTATATGAAATTCGACAGAACTTGAAGATGGATCAGCGTCATTGCGCCTTAACATTATTCCGTTACCTGAGATTGGATAATCACCTTGGTTACGACAATGTGAATAAACAATTGTAGTTCCAGCAGTTTCACCACTAAAACTTCCATTGCTGTAATTATCCGTTAGGTTGGAAGTATTAAAATTCTCTGTTCCTTGCGCTATAAGAAACTGAGTTATTAAGAACAATGTAATAAGAGGTAAAAATCGTATCATAACTTTATAATTAGAGTTTTACCAACCAAACACACTTAAATTTATCGATAATTTTATAAATAAAAAAGGGCTCCGTAAAACGAAACCCTTTTAATTATGTAATTAAATGTTTAATAAAATTTTCTTTTAAAAATTATTGCTAATCCTAATAAAATAAGTCCTATTTCATATTGATTAATTGGAACTGGTTCTAAAATTGGTGGATCAGTTGGATCAGCATTACAATCTTCTATATTAGGATCACATAAAGAGGTATTTTGTAGCTCATCATCTGAATGCAATAATCCAAAAAAATCAAATGAAGAATTCTCTACGTTATTCTGGCTTTCATAGACCTCAACAAAATTTTCTCCAACAATCTGTTTTTCTTCTATTGTACTTAAACTTTGATAAGGATTCTCATTTGGAAAAGTATTTGAATTTGCATGTAGTATAACTGTTGCAAAAATTGGCAATAAAATAAATTTTCTCATATTAAAAGATTACTTTTTTAGAAATTACTCTTCCATTTTCCAAAGTAAACTTCACGATATAAGTTCCTTTATTTTGATTAGTCAATGAAAAATCTTTTAATTGATTTACCTTTTCATCTGAAATTAATCTACCTGCTAAATCATACACTTTATAACCAACTACATTTACTTTAGAAGTAACCTTGTTTAATTTTTCATTTTTATAAACAATTAAATCTGTTGTATCATCTAAATCATTTGTAGATAAAGTTTCTTTTGGTTGATATCTGATTTCAAATCGATCTATAAAATTTCCTATTTCAGAATTAAAAGTATACTCTGTTTCTTCATTTAGATTGATTGATAAATTTAATTCGTTGTCAATTAAATAAATTGGTTGCGAATTAAAAATTCCTTCCTTGTTTTCTAATTTAATTGTATAATCACCTAATTCAGATGCTCGGAAATACAATGGTATTTGATCATTAACGTCTAATGGATATTGACGACCTTCAATAATCATTGCATTAGCATTAGAATGTGATAAAATAAATGAATTGTTATTACTTAAATTTTTCGCATCATATTTATCATCAATTCCATTTGTTGCTCCTTCTACATAACCAATTAAAATTTGATTTTCTTTATTATTATTTAAATTTAGACTTAACCAAAAACGATCTTTTTCTGTACTCGTTCTATTATAAATATCACCTGCATTCGTAACACTCGTTCGCATTGAGTTATTGAAAACAATATCATCGTTTCCATCCACACGAGCAATAAAACCTACACCTACTCCAATAAATTTAGTTGGACCATCATTATGCCCTGTTTGATTTAAAGCAGACCAACTTTGATCTTCATATCTTGGTGGATTTGTACCAGGAATATAATGTGATTCTTCATCCCAAAAATACAAACGAGTTACATGATCATTTTCATTTAAAAAAGCACTCGCTGAAATCGGAGAACCATATGGATTTCCTACTCCGTTATCTCCTAAACCTGTATAACTTACCGGAACACTGTAATTACCATTATGAGGTACTCCTGTGAATTTTCCATCGAAAAGTATTTGATCCCCATTTCCATAAAAAGGATAGTTAGCACCAGCTTGAAATATATATCCTTTAGCAGTTAAAAAATTAGTATCTGTTGTATTATCCCAATTTCTATATGCTGTATTGTACGTATAAATCCCTGAAGGATTAGGCATAAATCCTGAAATACTTCGTTCTGCTACTGGCGATGACCAGAATTTTGAATCGTAACGAAAGAATGTAGCGTTTCTTTCGAAAGTTGCATTACCAAAATTTATAGACTCATCATCTTCCTGTAATAAGTAAGCATTTTCTTTGAAAGTGATAGTTCCTGATAAAACATCAAAACTGTGTTTTGGAAAATATGTATTTCCTCCAGTAATTGTGTTAGTATTACCATTTCCAATATCAATAGTTATTGATTTTCCTACTAACTCTTGATTAAACTCTCCTTCTAATATTACTGAGTGAAATACGTGACTAGGTTCTGTTGTCCAAGAACCATTTTCAAAGTAAGTTCTTCGAACATCCATTTCTTGTGAGTAATCTGAAATTGTATTTCCTAATTTACTTCTTACTACATAATAATAGTCTATGAACTTATCTACATTAGTATCTACAACATAAGAAGTTGTGTTAACTAAAACTTCTTGATTTCTTACAATATATGATTTCTTAATACCATTATCAATATTAGTCGAATGCTGCCCAAGTCCGTCAAAAGTATTTTGTGGATATTCATCCCATTCTGTATCATGATATATAGGATTAGGATTTGCTGAAGGTTTTCTTCTTAAAGTAACATCTTCACCCCAATTATTTGTATCACCTTCAAGACCTATTTGGTCAATAACTATATTATTTTTCTTTAAAACTATAGCATCATCTCCATTAAAAGTCACAGGTGTTAAAAGAACTAGTGAATTATTAATTAATGATAAATCTATTAAATCTTCTTCAGCAAGTTCATTAATTAACAGTATTGTTTCACCATGTTCCAATACTTTATCATCAAATGTATATGTATTTCCAAAATCCCCCTCACCATTTGACTGTCTACTAATTTTATAATCTTTTAAATTTATTGAATTCCCGGTACCGTTATATATTTCTAAAGCTTTGTTATAATTACTACCTTCTACATATTCAGAAAACATTAAATCAGTTGTATAATTACCCAAAACTTTAGAGTATACATCTAGTAAATAATCACTATTATCTACTTTTTCCCAATTAACTTGAAATTTATTATGCGTTACCAAAGAAGCTGGCTTAATTAAAGGAGTTACAACATTTTGATTAATTTCTCCCTTGCAAATTATTTTTATATCATCAATAGTTCTTTCATGTGTACCTGATGCACGTGTATCAATTAATCTAATATAATAACCTTTCCCTTCTTCAACGTAAGCAGTTAAATCAATTACTTCTTCTTGACAAGTTGTAGTTATAGAATTTATCGTTTTAACTGTTGTCCATTCAGTTGAATTCATTTCCATAATTTCAACCTTCATACCCCATGCAGTAGTATTACCACTTCTACGTTTATTAAATCTAATTTCCCTAGGACTTGAAAGAATTTTAGTTTTTAAATAATCATCTTTTCCATTAAAGATTATACCATTTGTTCCAGAACAAGACTGACCACCAACTGTTACTGATCCAAATTCCCATCCTTGATTTTCAAATTCACTTATTGAAAAACTTGTATCAAAATTCACATTAACACATTCGTTTAAATCTGGATCGTTCACTTTTACATTAACAATTCTTTCATTAAACTGATTATAATTTCTATCACCTTCATTTTTTATTTTTAAAAACGTTTCTCCATATCCAATCAAATGAATATTTCCATTTTCATAATAAGCAATATTATTATCATCAGAAATTACATTTAATAACAAATTTTGATCTGTTTTTGAATAATCTCGTGATACATAAGTATTAATATTATCGATAATATCTGCTAATGTTGTAGATAAAGTTTGCTCAGCTTTATTAATAGTAACATCAATAATTTTTTCTACAGGTTCATAATTTGCATTTCCAGCATTGTATGCTCTGATTTGAGTATTTCCTGCATTTAATATTGTTACTTGATTTCCTGATAGATTTATCACATCTGTTGGTTGACCTGAAACAATTTCATATGTTAATGATAAACCTGAATTTGTAGTTGCAGATAAGTTATTAATTGTACTTCCAAAAGTTTCAGTAATATTATTAAAATTATTAATCGTTTGATTTCTTTTATTAACAATTACATTAAATGATTCTGAATCAATTGGATTATAATTAGTATTACTATTAGCTGACGTAGCAGTAATTGTAGCATTTCCTACTCCAACAAAATTTAATTTATTACCTACTACAGATACAACTAAAGGATTATCAGTAGTATAGACTATTGAATTAGCTAAAACATCTGTTTCATTATGTAAAGTATGACTAGGTAAATCAATTTCCCCATCAATTATACCTTGTATTTGACCTACAGGAATGTCAACTGGAAATTTTTGATTAGCTTTTGATATATCAAAATTAACAGTAATTTCATCAGATTCTAAATTACCATTTTTAGCTTTTACACTAGATGTAAATAATCCTATTTCATTAGGACTACCATTAAATACACCATTAGCAAAATCAACACCCGTAGGTTTTGTTCCAGTTATAAACCAGTTTGTAGATGGAGTTATATGCTCCCCTGTGATAGTTTGATTTATTAAAACCCCATAAGTACCTGTTACAGTTTGTGGTGTTGTAAGGATTGGGGCTGTTTGAACTATAGGTAATCCTGATATATGAATATTGTCAATAGCTATCTTTGGATTATTACCACTCCCTGAATTTGAATTTCTATTAACTATAAATCTAAAGACTACATTCGATTCATCTGACAATGCACTTGGTAAGTCTAAATTAATATTACCTGATTCGCTTGTATTATTGTTATTTACAATTGGATTAACAAAATTAGGTAATTGAAAAAAATCAACACCATTTATACTATATTGAATAATCAATTTAGCATTTCTAGGATTTGAGTTTACAGTATTTGTTTCTTTCTTCCAATCTAAAGAAATCTTATCAGCATTCACTCCTGTAAAATTAATCAATAAATCAGTGGAAGTAGTATTTGTTCCTGTGGCTAATAAAATAAGATTTTGATTACCTTTTTGTATTCCACCTGAAGTATTTACTGAAAATACTGGTCCATTAGCTACTTTCCAATACTGGGCACCATATCCTCCTGTATAGTTATTTCCCCAATTTGATATATTATTGAAATTTTCATTAAAGTTTCCTTGTAATAAATTGTAATACTCCTGCCCAAAACCTACATGACAGAGCAATGTGATTAAAAAAGTAAATATAGATTTAAAGAATAAATCTTTTTTCATAAGTATATATTTAATGTTAAATGTTATCAGTTTTAATTCAATTAGATAGCAAAATTAATTTTAAAAAATAAATATTTAAACATTTTGCGTAAAGTTTATGTAAACTTATTTTTACAACACGCTAAAACAGTGTGTTTCAAGGAAAAAAAATCCGCCAGAAAACTGACGGATTAATTTTAATAAAGGGAAAAAATACTATTAATAGTATGTATATCTTCTAACTTGTGCAATATATTTTGCTAAACGCATTACTTGGTGGCTGTATCCATACTCGTTATCGTACCAAACATACATTACCACGTTTTTACCGTCTGCAGAAACAATTGTCGCGTTGCTATCAAAAATTGATGGAGCTGAAGTTCCAACGATGTCAGATGAAACTAATTCGTTGTTTAAAGAATATTTAATTTGCTCTACTAAGTTTCCTTCTAAAGCAGCATTCTTCATAATTTCATTTAAACCTTCAACAGAAGTTTCTTTACCAACTTCTAAGTTTAATACAACTAAAGATCCATTCGGAACTGGAACACGAATCGCGTTAGATGTTAATTTTCCAGCTAACACTGGTAACGCTTTTGCTACTGCGCTTCCTGCACCTGTTTCTGTAATTACCATATTTAAAGCTGCTGCACGACCACGACGGTATTTTTTGTGCATGTTATCTACTAAATTTTGGTCATTTGTATATGCATGAATTGTTTCTAAGTGTCCTTTAATTACACCTAAATTATCTTCAACAACTTTTAAAATTGGCGTAATTGCGTTTGTAGTACAAGATGCCGCAGAAAAAATCTTTACAACTTCTGGATCATGTTCTTCGTGGTTAACACCATAAACGATGTTCGGAACACCTTTTCCTGGAGCTGTTAATAAAACTTGCGATGCACCTTTTGCAACTAAGTGGCGAGATAAAGCAGCTTCGTCTTTAAAAACACCTGTATTATCAATAATTAATGCATCGTTAATTCCGTATGCAGTATAATCAATATCTTCTGGTTGAGCAGCAGAAATCATTGTAACTGGAACTCCGTTTACAATTAATGCGTTATTCTCAATATCTGTTTCAACAGTTCCGTTAAAATCACCGTGAACAGAATCTAAACGTAATAATGAAGCACGTTTTTCTAATAAAACTGCATCCATTTTGTCGCGAGTAACAACAGCTCTTAATCTTAATTGACCACCATTACCTGCCTGAGAAGCTAATTCTCTTGCTAATAAACGACCAATGCGACCAAATCCGTATAATACAACGTCTTTTGGAGCGATTGCTTTATGATTTTGACTTTCAGATAATTTTGAAGTAACAAATGCTTCAACTGAAGCAAATGCATCTTTGTCAGCTACATATTCAGCAGCTAATTTTCCAATATCTAAACGAGAGGCTGGTAATTGAATTGTTGTAATTGCTTTTGCAATTGCTAAAGTATCTTCAATAGAAATTGCTTTTCCTACAAATTCTTCAGCGTATTGGTGTAAGTTAATAATATCGCTCACGTTACGATCTACGATCGAGTTACGGAAAATTACTAATTCAATCGCTTGATCATACCATAAATCAGATACGATTTTGATGAATTCTACAACCTTTTTATTCTTCTCTGTTTGTAAAGCAAGTTGTTGCTCATAAGAAGTATTACTCATTTCAGATTTGTTTTATTGTGTTATAATTTATTTGCACACAAAAATAGTCAATTATAACGATTTCGTAACATATTTTTTTGATATCTAATAATAATCATATTAAAGCCTTAAAAAAGCTGTTGAAATATAAATATTTAAATCGTTTAGTGGTTTTAAAAGTAAATGAAAACTCATTTAAATCTATCACACAAATAATTCTATTTCAGTATGTTATTTTTTATTTTTAAGTAACACACTTCCTGTAAAAGTTGAATGATTAGGAATTTTTATAATGTACCAATAACTGTCTGATGGCTGAAGTTTAAGGTTATATTTACCATCCCAAACTACGTTTTCATTGTTCATCGTTTTATCCACCAATATTTTTCCGTAGCGGTTATAAATCTGTACCTCAACATTGGTATAAAGTTCTAAACCATCTAGTTTCCAAACATCATTCATAGCATCAGAATTTGGCGATAAGAAGTTCACCCACAAGAATATAACTACATTTTCGTATGTCACGACACAATTATTCCCACTCTTAACATATACCGTATATACTCCTGGTTGAAGATTTACGAAAACGTTTTCGTATTGCCAATTCACTCCATCTAAACTATATTGTAATCCTTCGCCGTTCGCCTCGATTATAATTTGATTATTATCTAAAACTTTAACATCAATAATCTCTATTGGTGGATAATCTGAGACCGTAAACGAGATCGATTTTTCACAACCATTTTCGTTGGTTAGGATTAAAGTATAAGTACCAGGATTAATTACAGCAATTGTATTTTCATTCAACGATTGTTCTAAATCTACACCTGTTAATCCTTGCCATTGATAAGTGTATCCATTTGGCGCAGTAATTAAAACTGATTCATTCGCACATTTTAAAGCATCCGGAATTGTATAATTCGGAATAATAGAAGGTTTAAAAGTTAATTCGACCACATGATCACAAACAGCTCCAAACACTTTGACTTTAGCATAGACTTTTACTTCTTGATCAAATACAGAAATTATTGTCAAAGGATTTCGATTTCCGTCTAAATCAGAAATTGAAGCGAAATAAGTAATATTTAAAATTGAGGAAAGATTTAAAAGTTCTTCAATTCTATTATTGTAAGAAGATAAATTAACTGTGATTGGCAAATCGTCTACACAAACAAATTCGGGTTGTAATTGATGAAATGTGTTCGTTGAATGTTTAAGCGTAATAGTTGTAATAGTTGAACATAACTCGGCCGAAGAAACTCTAACCCAAATCACTTCATTATTCATTGATGATTCGTAGACAGAAGGAATTTCATTCACGTCATCAATGGCATCTTGTTCAGTTTTATAATATTTATAACTAAAAATTTCTTCAGAAATTTGATTATTAGCTTCAGTTAGATCAAAAATAATTTTACCATCTTGATCCGAATCACACATCAATAATTCAGCCGGAGAAACCTGAGGATTTTCGTAAACAACTGCGACGTAATGTACTTCTAATGTTCCAAATTCTACTGTGTTTACAGTTAATTGCACATTATAAGTTCCTGCACTGGTATAAAAATGTATTGGTGCTGCTTCAGTAGAAGTTGTTCCATCTCCAAAATTCCACAAATAAGATGTAATCGTCATTTCTTCTTCCTCGTAAAAAGAAAACTGAACTCCGTTCCCTAAACAAATTGATGATAAACCTCCCAATGGCACACTCTGAATATAATATGCACCTGAACTGAAAAATGGTGGTAATCCATAACGTGTATTTACATTATATGTGTAATAAGGAAACATTACACCTATTTCTTCAAACTGTGGATTTTCGTAATTATCTGGATCCACTAGATGTGATAAATGATCCATATAATCCCTACTATAATATATGCGTTTATTAACTGCCAATTGTAAAGCACCACGAGCCGCAAATAAATAACTTGGTGTATCTAATTCTGTATAATTTCTTAAAATTCGTTTTGTAGCTTTTATAGGTTCTGCACCACCTGAATAATTTGGATTATTTAGTAAATTTTTAAAAACCATTAATTCGCCATGGTGCCATTCGCCAATGTTATCTTCATCAATTGTGTGGTAATCAACATTCGCATAAAAATTTTCGTTATTGCTCGAAAATTCAATTCCATAAGGCGAACCCGAATTATCTAAAACAGTTTCGTCTGAAACTACACCAGTAGAATTATCAAATCGATATAAACCTAAATAACCTGGAAAAGAATTTGCGTAAGGACCATTTGTAGGATAATAATTATCAGTTGGTGTCATATTTCCAAACGGAATACTATCATAATTTAAATTTGAAAGATGCGCAATACCTAACGTCTTACCATTTGGCGAAATTTTTAAATAACCACGCGCATTTACTGGATAAGTACGCACATCTATATTTGGCCCTACCCTAGATAATATTGGATTATGATTTACTCCACTACTTGTGACTAAATAGCTATAAAATTGATCACCATAATGAGAAACAACCCAAAAGTCTTTCAAATTACGATGTCTTACAGCTGCAATTTTTTCAGAAACTAATGGTAATAAATTATTATTTGTTGGATGGATTACTGCTCCTAAACCACCTTCTAATTGCATATCTACAAGGTAATAATTTAACCCTTGATTTCTTGTAAATTCTGGTGTTGCACTATCGTCAGCACCAACCGTAAATATGATATATTTTTTATCATTTTCTGGATAAGGAACCACAATAGCTGATTGGGTACTTGAGGAATTTCCCTTTAGATTAGTTCCATTCAACATCACTTGATGATTACGATTATAAACCGTCGTACCATCTGTATAAAACTGTAAATTTCCTTGTTTATCTGATATTGATGCACAACCTTCTCCTGTGTACAATTGACCACCTTCAACAGGAATCGCTTGATTTCCCTCGAATCTAAGGCCCATGTATTGCCCAAAATACCAGTTCACAGTTTCTAGCTGTGCTTGAACTCCTGAACTAATTAATATTACTAATAAGATGAAGTATTTCTTAAAGTTATTCATTAAAATAGTGTTGTTAATTACAAATTTAACCGAATCTTTTACTTTTACCTATTCAATGTAAAAAATTAAAACATATATCATGTTGTTTTACAAATGATTGAAAATTATTTAAATATTTTTCTTAAAAAACATTTGTAAAAACAAAAAAGCATTCTATATTTGCACTCGCAATAACGCAATAGACCGCGATTATTACAACTGGAGAGTTGGCAGAGTGGTCGAATGCGGCAGTCTTGAAAACTGTTGAGGGTCATACCTCCGGGGGTTCGAATCCCTCACTCTCCGCAACTATTTTAATAGTTAAAGTCAAAATCCTTTATTTCAGCCGAAGTAAAGGATTTTTTTTATGTCATATACTTTCGTATAAAGTCATTAAAAGTCTTTTAAGGAGTGACCATTCAGTGACCATAAACCCAATTAAAAAGTTGGTCACCAGAATACAATCAATTCTCATTTTACTACAGCGTATCACAAGCATTAATACAGCCCTATTAATAGCTTAACCACGAACATGTTCGATGAATGGACATCTTGATTCATACCAAACAACCAATTAATTTTTTACTCATCAATAAAAATTAAATCAAATGAAGCAAGACTTAAAAATCCTAATCTACCCAAGAACGGCAAGAACCAATAAACAAGGGCAAGCACCATTATATTTAAGAGTCACTATAAATGGTCAACGCTGGGACTACAGTTTAAAAAAGTTTATCGATCCAAAAACATGGGATACCAAAAATTCCAAAATCAAAGGAAATTCCGTTGAAGCCAGTACAATAAATGGTTACCTAAATGTTATCAAAACACAACTCTTAAACTTGGAAATTTCATTCAATTTAAAAGGTGAACTCCTAACCTTAGAAGACATCAAAAACCACTTTGATAATAAGGCGGAAACCAAACGCATGTTAATCCCAATTTTCAAGCAGCATAATACACAAATCGAAAAACTAGTAAACAAGGAATATGCTCCAGGTACATTAGAACGTTATAAAACCACGCTAAAGCACTTAGAAGATTTTTTGCAACGACAATACAATTGCAAGGATATCCCATTGTCTAAAATTGACCATGCATTTATTATGGACTTCGATTTCTATTTTCGTTCCGTTCGTAATTGCAGCAACAACACCACAATAAAATACATCAAGAACTTCAAAAAAATTATTAACTATTGCAGAGCCAATCATTGGATAACAAACGATCCATTCATTAACTATAAGGTCAAGTTGGATAAAGTAGAACGCATATTCCTTTCCCAAGAGGAAATCATTGCGATTTATGAAAAAGAGTTCAATACAGACCGCTTAAATCTCGTACGCGATATTTTTATATTTTCAAGCTATACCGGATTAGCCTACATAGATATGTTCAACCTAACCAAAAATCATATTGTCAAAGGGATTGATCGCCAATTGTGGATTCATACCTATCGTCAAAAAACCTCTACCCCTACCAAAATCCCTTTACTTCAAATACCATTAGAAATCATCGAAAAATATAAGGATCATCCCCTATGTAGAGAAGGTAAATTACTACCCATTTATAGCAATCAAAAGACTAATGAATACCTAAAAGAAATTGCATCGTTAACAGGGATCAATAAAGAACTGACTTTTCATTGTGCCAGACATACCTTTGCAACGACCGTCACATTATCCAATGGTGTTCCTATCGAATCGGTTTCCAAAATGTTAGGCCATACAAATATCACCACTACCCAACATTATGCAAGGATTACCGAACAAAAAATTAGTCACGATATGCAACAATTAAAAAATATCATGCAAAAGAAAAATGTAATTTAATTAAAAATTTCATTTTTAGATTTATTGATTTTGTATTAATTTTCTGTAAATAAATCCATTAACTAACAGTAACCAAAATCCAATGTGTCAAGAATTAATTTCGAAATTCAGCAATTTTGAATTACAATTAGCTGAATTAAAGTTTGCATGTGATGATCCAATCGAAGAATCTAAAAAAGCAATCGCTTTAATTACAGAGTTCTTAGATCAGATCCAAATAATTTTAACTACTCACCAATTTAATTCGTTACAAGATGAATTAGATTATTTCAAAAAAGAGTATCCAAAAATTTACGAGAAATTACACTATTACAAATCTTTAAAAGTAATAGAAGCCAAGAAAGACTCATTTTGTTTAGATGTAAAACAAGAGATTGAAATCTTAGAAGCTGCAAGAGATAGCCTTAAAATCTTTCAAGACCAGGAGATTTTAATGCTATCTTATTGCAACACCAGTTCAATCGAAGAAGAAGAAAAGTTCTTTCTAAGAAACTATTACAAATGGCGTAGAGTAAACTTCCTAACAGCATCTAATGATAGCTATGCCATCAATTCTATTTCTGAAATTATTGGAAAAAGGAATGCAACTCGGAAACTCATTCAACAAATTGATGAAAGATTGTATAAATTGAAAAATCCAAATCAAACATTAATGTCTACACTCAAATGGACAGACAGCAAAGTCAACCTCATCTTATTGATTTATGGATTATATGTTTCTGAATCCATCAATAATGGCGATGTAGAACTCAATCAACTCATCGAAGTGTTTGAAAAAATGTTTAATGTAGATCTAAAGAATTTCCATTCTCAACTCAACGATATCAAAGCCAAAAAAGGGAATCAATTCAAATACATTGATTCATTAAAAAATGGTTTGGATATACGTTTAAATCAATAAATAACAATTATCAACCGTAACATTTTGTTACGGTTTTTTTACACCTATAAATCACCGATAAACAGTACAATTCTAAAAAAACAAAAAAAAATCTTTCTCTACTAGAGCACCACTATAGAAAATCTCACTAAACCTAATAGCAAATTTGTATCAGAAATTAAACCTGACACAAATGAAAAAACTAAAACGCATTCATCCAGAAGACATTCAACAAATCAGAGAAATGATTAATTCTGATTTAAAACAATTTGTAGAAAATAACATCAAAACAAGATGGCTCCGTACAAATGAAGTGTGTGAGCAATTAGGCATATCAATTTCTACCTTAAAACAGATGCGAAGTAATTTACAAATTACATATTCTCGCATTGGTAAAGTTATTTATTATGACATGGAGGACATTCAAAATATACTCGAACAAAATAAGGTCAAACGTTTAAATTGATGATGCTTTCATTTGGTTAGTTGGTTAGGTTAGGCAGGTTTAATTACAACAAAAAAGTAATTATCCTGCCTTTTATTATCCTAAAGCTATCCAAAGCCCTTCGTCATCTCGAGTGATTTTCGTTGCTCTAGCAAAAGAAAATTGTATCGATAAATTAGACATTAATAGAAATGAAAATATTGCCTGAAAATCGCAGACGTTAAGAAAATAAATTGAAGAAGAGATCAGAATGAATTACCGAGCGATAGCGAGCGATTTAATTCATTCCTCGGAATCAATTTAGTTTTAGTCGAAGATTTTAGCAATGTCTTTTTTGGTTCGTTTTTTTGACGAAAAAAATGAACATAAAGTAAATATTAAAATCTGTAATCCTGAACAGGTCACTGAGGCCCTCAAAGTACGGTCCCTGAGGCTCTCGAAGGGAGCGTAGTCGAAGTGTGGTCACTGAGCCTGTCGAAGTTCAGAATCACATCACTAATTACTTATTACTAAAATCTCAATTCTAATATCTAACAAAATGAACTACATCAAAACACTAACACACTTTTATAATCGTATCCAATACGATCCAGAAATTGCTCCTTCTCAAATTGCATTATACCTAGCACTTTTCCAATGCTGGAACAAACACCGTTTCGAGAACCCAATTCATATCATACGAGACGAAGTCATGCGACTAAGTAAAATAACTTCTAAAAGCACTTACCATCGTTCCATGAACATTTTACACAAAAATGGATACATCATTTACGAACCTTCATACAATCCGTACATGGGAAGTAAAGTCTATTTCCAAGATCTATCGAAACCGATATCAAAGGGAAATATAACCGAACCAAAAAAGAATAAGGCTATAAATAATGTGATAGAAACACCCATAAAACAAAGTAGTTCAAATTTCAATAATCCTATAAATACGGCTGTGAGTACACCTAACGAAACACCCATAGAGCCTATATATAAACATATAAACAATAAACTAGAAAACATAAATAGTTTATGTAAGCAAGTTCAAATTCCAAATTTAATTTTTGAAAAAAATGAGAAGAAAAACATAACTAAAAATCGGTCAGCTATTAACACAGAAATAGCCAAAAAAGAAAAAGGTAAAAACCCAAGTCTTCAAGAAGTCATCAACTATTTCCATGAAAAAGAAAACACTTCACTTGAAGCCGAAAAATTCTTTTACTATTTCGAATCCAACGGATGGTTGGTTGGCGGTAAAACGAAAATGAAAAACTGGAAAGCAGCTGCAAATAATTGGATGATTAATGCTTCCCAATACACAACACATTCAAAATTTACAACTCAAAAACCATTAGACACATCCATCAACAAACGATACGACGAACCTTTATAACCAAATTGTAATGCTATGATCAATTATCAAAAACTATTATTTCACCTGGAACAACAGGGACGAAAACATATACACCCGAATTACACTTTTCAAAAAGAAGACTTTCCATACATTGTCCGTTTAGCCGCTTATTTCCTAAACGATGAAGAAAAATGCAAAGAATTACAAATGGATTTAAGTAAAGGAATTTTACTAACCGGACCAATCGGTATCGGAAAAACAACGTGGTTCCGTTTAATGCAACGCATCATGGTAAAAGAACAAAAATTCTTTTACACTACTTGTCGTGATGTCTCATTCGAATTCATCAAAGAAGGCTACAATACCATCGACAAATACAGCAAAGGAATCCCGTTCGATTTCCCAATGAAAAACATTTGCTTCGATGATTTAGGAACAGAAAACAACATCAAATACTTCGGGAACGAATGCAACGTCATGGCAGAAATTATCCTTTCTCGCTACGACCTTTTCATGAACCTCAACATCAAAACCCATATCACCACTAACCTATCAGCATCCGAAATCGAAAAGTATTACACCGAACGTGTCCGTTCACGCCTTCGCCAAATGATGAATGTACTTGCAGTACCTGCCAGTCGAAAGGATAAGAGGAATTAATTAAATCAAAAGATAATAAAAATCTTGGTGTTAAAAACTAAACTATAATAATTCATTAAATTTAGAGTAAACAAATTATCATCAATTGATAATTAACCTAAACCTATTTAAAATTCCCATCTAATATATTAGATGGGAATCCTTAATTATAATTATTTATATAAATATTTTTTTTTTGGCTTACGATAGTTAAACTTAAATTTCTAAACTACCTTCTTTACCTAAATCCATTTTTTCTCCCGATATAGCTGAAGTAGCAACTTTCAAAAGAGTCATTAATTTATTAGTTTTATTATCCCAATAATACGCTTCTTTTGGAACCACTTTTAATATTCTAATATTTGGATCCTCTTTTCCTTTATCAAACCAAACCTCTACAAATTTATTCCAATATTTAGCTATTCTGTCTTGATCTCTTGAAATTGTAGCAATTCCATTGATACTAAGAAATTTGTACGAACCTACATCCGAAAAACTTAAGGAAACTTTAGAATTTGATTCAATAAATTGATGTAACTCACTTTCTGAAGAAAATAGAAACCAAATATTACCTGATTCGTCAACTTCTTGACGGCTCATAGGTACGGTATGGGGATAAAACGATTGATTTGGAAATGCCGAAAACATACAAATATCGATATCACTAATCATATCGCTTAATTTGTCAATAGCATCTTGATTACTTAAATTTTCTGTGCTCATAATTTGGTTGTTTAGTTAATACTGTTGCAAACAATATTCCATAATTAAATTACAAAACTGGAAATCAAGTAAATATATTAATTGAAAAACTATCATTTCATCTCCATCATAAGAGGCTATTACAATGATTGGATGACTACTATAAGGATAAATATTTCCATGAATATCAATAGATACAGTCCCTGTAAATCCATTGATTAAATCTAATTCATGAAATGTTATACCTAATACAACAAGATATATAAAGCACTTCTTTGAATCTAAAGCTCATATGTTTCAAATAGCAAATAATGATACATATACTAACAATAAATTTACAATAGAGGATAAAAAAAATCCTCTAATAAATTTAGAGGATTAAAATAAATAATTGCAAAAAAGCTACTTTTTGATACGAACGTTAACGGCGTTCATACCTCTTTGTCCTTGTTCCAAATCATAAGTCACTACATCATTTTCATAGATAGAATCTATTAATCCTGAATTATGTACGAATATGTCTTTTTTGTTATCTTCTGCTGATATAAATCCGAAACCTTTGGTTTCATCAAAGAATTTTACTGTACCTTCTTTCATTGTATTGTATTTTTTAATTTTTCTAATATTTTATTTATGTATCTCATTTTAATTAACCTAAATGAAATGCACAACTTGTGTTAGGATTAATTGGAATTTTAAACCCTATTAATTTTTGAATATCTCTCAATTCATTTTTTTCATCTCTAGAACAAAACGAAACCGCTTCTCCAAAATTTCCACCACGTCCTGTTCTACCTATACGGTGTACATACGTCTCCGGAACATTTGGCATTTCATAGTTCACTACAAAAGATAAATCATCTATATCAATTCCTCTCGATGCGATATCAGTTGCAATTAAAACAGTAATTCGTTTGCTTTTAAAATCTTCTAATGCACTCTGACGCGCATTTTGTGATTTATTTCCATGAATAGCTCCTGTTTTTACACCTATTTTATTCAGCGTCTTCATTAATTTATCTGCACCATGCTTCGTTTGTGTAAAAACAAGTGATCGTTTAAGTTTTTGACCTCTTAAAATTTCAATTAATAATTCTTCCTTCTTTTTATTTTCAACCATATAAACCGTTTGTGTCACTGATTCCGTTGTAGATGAAATCGGAGATACAATAACTTCTTTGGGTTGTTTCAATATCGTTTTTGCAAAAGTTTTAATTTTATTCGGCATTGTTGCTGAGAAAAATAAAGTCTGACGTTTTTTAGGGATATACTTTAGTAGTTTTTTTATATCATTCACAAATCCCATATCTAACATTCGATCTGCCTCATCCAAAACCAAGATTTCAACTTCATTTAAACGAACATAACCCTGTTCTATTAAGTCTATTAGTCGCCCTGGCGTTGCAATTAAAATATCTACTCCTCGGTTCAATGCTTTAACTTGACCTTGTTGACGAACTCCACCATAAATAGCGATATTCGAAAGGCGTAAATTTCCTTTATATAAATTAAAATTTTCATTGATTTGTACCGCTAATTCTCGTGTTGGTGTTAATACCAATGTGCGAATTGCTTTGGTTTTCTTCGGTGCTTGATGCATCAATTGGATAATTGGTATTGCAAATGCAGCCGTCTTTCCTGTACCTGTCTGTGCACATCCTATCATGTCGTTGCCATTTAGGATCGTGGGAATACTTCTTTCTTGGATTTCTGAGGGTTGGGTGTATCCAGCAGTTTCAATTGCGTTTAATATTGGCTGAATAATGTTTAATTGGTTAAATGTCATAAAATGTATTTACCGAAACCGGTATTATATCGAATAATTGATGAATAATCTAAATTCATTTCAATTAATGATGTTTGCTTTGTTAAATTATTTTCTCGTTCGGTTTATTTTGGATAATAAATAATGAATGTAAAAAGATTCATAATATCATTTTCAACCAAGCGTTATCAATAGCATTGAATTTTGTTCAACTGAACATAGTGTAGAAATATTTACAAATTTTCGAACGTGCATAATCTTCATATTTTTTAAATAAGATTAAAATTATAATGAGCTGAAGAAGCGAAAACTGTAAAGAAATAATAACTGTGCAGAAATTGCAAAGGCAGAACCTTTAAATAATAACTTTGCAAATATAGTGTTATTATTTTAATAAATCCTTAAAAAAAATAAATATAATTTAAAATATTATAAAATTAACCGCTTTTTATTATCGTGTAAGCAATATTTTTAGTTAAAAATCTTATAACATTATATCCTCAAAAATTAGATTTTTGACAGAGTATTTTTAAATTTTATTATCATTATTATTCCACCAAAAGATAAACCTTATAATAGCTAATTATTAAAATTTCAATCAAATTATAAATCATTAGTCTTAAAAAACTGAAGAAGTTTGAAGGATTATAATATTTGAGATTAAGTGGAAAAATCATGAGATGATTTCGGTAAAAGATTCATCTTTCCACTAACGTTCCATTCTGAATGACAAATTCCAAATAAACTAATCCTGGCATTAAATAAACCCGGCATTAAATTCTTGCGTTAAGAAAAATAAGAAGAAAGTCGTTAAAAACAATTTACTGACCGTAGGGAATGATTTAAATTGTTTAGACTTTAGAATTTATTTTTTAGCTAAAGAATTTACAGCCTTGATATTTTGGTTCGTTTTGGATCAAGCAAAATGAACATATAAAACCTTAGCCTTAATCTTTTGATGATTTTTTTATCAAGAGAAAAGTGATAAAGAAATTTAGAATACCTAAGCCACACCGTGGCTTCTCCTTTTAATTTCAAATGTTTTGGATCAAGCCAAATCCGAAGGACTCATGAATACATTATTATCTAATTAAAAAAAACTGATGAATAAAAATGAACATATAAAACCGTAGCCTTGATCTTTTGATGATTTTTTTATCAAGAGAAAAGTGATAAAGAAATTTAGAATACCTAAGCCACACCGTGGCTTCTCCTTTTAATTTCAAATGTTTTGGATCAAGCCAAATCCGAAGGACTCATGAATACATTATTATCTAATTAAAAAAAACTGATGAATAAAAATGAACATATAAAATCGTAGCCTTGATCTTTTGATTACTTTTTTATCAAGAAAAAAGTAATATACCCACGAATAATAATCAACATATCAACACCATATCAAACAAATAATTTGTAAAACTTAGCATATAAACCCCTTCAAAATAATCAAACAAAAAATTAACAATTCCCACGACACCTTGTAGCGTTTATTCTTTTCAATTTTGCAAAATGTTTGCATTAGTTGACTGTAATAATTTCTACGCAAGTTGCGAAAGGGTATTCAATCCTACCCTAATCGGAAAGCCAGTTGTGGTATTATCCAACAACGATGGCTGTGTTGTTGCGCGCTCTAATGAAGCCAAAGCATTAGGCATTCCAATGGGTGCACCAGCTTTTCAGTACGAAGGACTATTCCGACAAAAAGGAGTCAAAGTATTTTCATCCAACTATGCATTATACGCCAGTATGAGCAACAACGTGATGTCCATACTCAAACAACATTGTCCCGAAATCGAAAAGTATTACACCGAACGTGTCCGCTCTCGATTAAGACAGATGATGAATGTGCTTTCTGTTCCTGCGGATAGGAAGGATAAGAGAATCTAAAAATAATTTTATATTCGCATTAAATTATATTTTTAAAAACTTATAAATGAAAAATAAATTACTATTCTTACTTCTATGTGTAGGTTCAATAACTTTTGGACAAAAAAAAGAATATGACAAAAAATTAATTGGTTGTTTTAAAGGATCTGAGCAAAACAAACAAGTAGATGGGATTTCTAAATATTGGATTTCTTGTCGATTTGAAAAAGGATTAAGTGTTCTTAATTTTATAACAATCGATGAAGATGGTGATGTAGAACAATTTACTGAGAATGGAAATTGGTGGACAAATGATGGAAAATATTATGAATACCATAAAACAAGTAACCTAACAGATATTTACACTTACCAAACACTTAAAAATGGTGATATAGCTTTTAAAGCAATAAAGATTATTGGTGAAGATAATAACACATACGAATTTGTTGATTATAAGATTCAAGAAGATTAATAATTAAAGATAAAAATAAACCCAACCTCAACTCCACAGTTGAGGTTTTTTATTTTAATCAATTAGTTTTCAAACAGAAATTAAATGTATATTTATATAAACACTAAACTATATGAGAAACATTTTAATCCTGTTATTCTGCATTTTAACTACACTAACATATGCTCAAGAAACATTTACAGTAAATGATAAAGGAATTATGTCTATTAATCCTAAAATTGTCGAACTTTTACATCATCAAAATAAACCCATAATTAAAAAGAAAATAGAGATCATTAAACAATCCAAAATTTTAGATAAAGAACACATTACTTCGCTGGATGATTATACTAAAGATTTAGAGTTTATACAAGATACCATCCAACTAAATACGTTTTTAGAAACTTTCGAAAACAAATATAGTTCTGATGCACACACTACATTAGGAATGAATTCCATGACAAATTATAGAATTGAACAATACGAAATGCTTATTAACAAATACTATAATAAAGCGCTAGATATTCTTAATCCTAAATTAAAAATAGAATTAGAAACATCACAAAAACTATGGAAAACTTCTAATGATAATGACAACAAATTAATTTACACACTTACAAGTAATAATGGGACTATGTCATACATCTATAGCTCTAAATGGTTAATCCAAAATCTATTAGATAGATTATACTTTTGAGAGACATTTATGTTGGCAAGTTTTACAAAGATGATAACTATTAAAATTCAATGAAATTCTATAAATACAAATCCATCAACATGATTTGAGATAATAGTTTCTAATATTTCAGCATATTGTTTCCTATCTAATTTACATTCCCTAAACGTTAATTGCGATTCTTCAGTTAAAGGTAATTTTATTGATTTAAGTGTCATATAATAAAATTTACAATACATCATAAAATTATATTCTTTTTATAAATAAAACAGTAAAAGATAGTATTTTAGCTTTTCTAATAAACCAAAATGACTATCCAAAACTATATAGAAAACTTAAACCGTCAATACCAAACTGGTAATGCACGCGAACACTCATATCGTGGTGATTTACAAAATTTATTAAAGGCTATTTTACCTGAAGATATATTAGTTACCAACGAACCAGCACGTGTAACTTGTGGTGCTCCCGATTATGTAATTACAAAAGGTAAAGCTAATATTCCTGTGGGATATATCGAAGCTAAAGACATTGGAGTAAAATTAGACAGTAAATCGCTAAAAGAACAATTTGACAGATACCGAAATGGTTTATCCAACTTAATCATTACAGATTATATGCTATTTGATTTTTACCGTGATGGTGAAAAAACAACGAGTATTGCGATTGCAGAGTTAATAGATAGTAAAATTGTTGCGAAACCTGAAAATTTTGATGCATTTACAAGTTTAATTAAAAACTTTGCCGAAACAATTTCTCAAACCATTAAAAGTCCTCAACGTTTAGCCGAATTATTAGCAGGTAAAGCGCGTTTAATGGCAGATGTAATCGAGAAGTCCTTAAATGATGATGATGAACATGAAAGATTATCGGAATTAAAAAATCAAATGGAAACATTCAAACGAATGTTAATTCACGACATCAATAATAAATCATTTGCAGATATCTATGCACAAACCATTGCTTATGGAATGTTTGCCGCACGTTATAACGATCCTACGTTAGAAACATTCTCTCGTTTGGAAGCTGCTAATCTAATCCCCAAATCAAATCCTTTTTTACGTAAACTATTTCAAGATATTGCAGGATTCGATTTAGATGATCGTTTAGTTTGGATTGTAGAAGAATTAGTTTCTATTTTCTTAGCTACCGATGTAGCTAAGATTATGAAGAATTTTGGAAAATCTACGAAGATGGAAGATCCAATTATTCACTTCTACGAAACATTTTTATCAGAATACGACAGTAAATTACGTAAAGCGCGTGGAGTTTGGTACACACCACAACCAGTTGTTAATTTTATTGTACGTGCAGTAGATGATATTCTAAAAGACGAATTTGGATTATCTCGTGGTTTAGCTGATACGTCTAAAACTAAAATCAAAGTAAATACACAAAATCCAGATAAACGTTCTGCTACAGGTTACAAACAAGAGGAACGAGAAATTCACCGTGTACAAATCTTAGATCCTGCAACGGGTACAGGTACTTTCTTAGCCGAAACGGTAAAGCATATTCATTCCAAATTTAAAGGCATGGAAGGAATGTGGCCTAAATATGTAAAAGAAGATTTAATTCCTCGCCTAAATGGATTCGAATTATTAATGGCGTCTTATGCAATGGCGCATCTTAAAATGGATATGTTGTTGCAAGAAACAGGCTATAAGAGTACAGACGACCAACGTTTCCGTATTTTCTTAACCAATTCGTTAGAAGAAGCGCACCCAGATTCAGGTACCTTATTCAGCTCTTGGTTGTCGGACGAGAGTGCACAAGCCAACGCTGTAAAACGTGATACGCCTGTAATGTGTGTTATTGGAAATCCGCCTTATGCTGTAAGTAGTACGAATAAAAATGATTGGATTCAAGATTTAATTTCTGACTACAAGAAAAATCTCAATGAACGTAAAATCAATTTGGATGATGATTACATCAAATTCATTCGCTACGGACAACATTATATCGACAAAAATGGAAGCGGTGTTTTGGCTTATATTTCCAACAATAGCTTCTTAGATGGTATTACTCACAGGCAAATGCGAAAACATTTGTTAGAGAGCTTTGATAAGATTTACATCTTGGATTTACACGGTAATTCTCGAAAATTAGAAACAAGTCCTGATGGTTCAATTGACCAAAATGTATTTGATATAATGGCAGGTGTTTCAATTAATATTTTCGTCAAAACAGGAAAGAAAAAGAAAAATGAATTAGGTCAAGTATATAATTATGATTTATATGGAAAACGAGACTTTAAGTATAAAACATTAACAGAAAATGATTTAAGTTCATTAAATTATTCCAGCATTGAATGTAATTCACCTTATTACTTTTTTGTTCCAAAAAACTTTGAAAGTGCTAATCAATATGATTTAGGGTTTAAAATTGATGAGCTTCTTCCATTTAATAATTCAGGTTTTGAAACAGCGAAAGATAAATTTTTAATCAAATTCAATAAAACAGACATAAAGTCTCTGAAAGAAGACATAGAAAATTTTTCATCTGAGGAAATATCAAGTAAATACAATCTCAAAATCACAAAAGCTAATGAAGTAAAAAGTGATATAGAAAATGCGTACACAATAGAATCGCTTTATCGTCCATTCGACAAAAGATATACCCTAATATCAACGAATAGTAAAGGAGTTATGTTTCGCCCTCGTTTTGATACGGTTAAGCATCTTTTAAAAGAAAATGTAGCTCTTTTATGTTGTAAAAGACAAACATCCTTTGATTTTCAACACGCTTTTATTACAAAAAGTGCAGTAGAAAGATGTTCTGTTTCTTTACAAACAGGAGAAGTGAGTTATGCTTTTCCTCTTTATCTCTACCCAGAAACCAATGGACAACAAACCATTGACCAAACAACAGAAAGACAGCCAAACCTAAATACTGAAATTGTTAACCAAATAGCATCAAAAATTGGCTTAACATTTACAAACGAAAAAGAAACAACAGAAGGGACTTTTGCGCCAATAGATCTATTAGATTATATCTATGCCGTATTACATTCACCAAAATACAGAGAAACTTACAAAGAATTCCTTAAAATCGATTTCCCTCGTGTGCCTTACCCAACAGATCAAAAACAATTTTGGGATTTAGTAGCATTAGGTAAACAAATCCGTGAAATCCATTTATTAGAATCACCTAAAGTAGAAGATTTTATTTCTTCATATCCAGTAGAAGGAACTAACATTGTTGGTAAACCTAAATATGCAGAGGGTAAAGTATATATCAACGATACACAATACTTTGATAATGTACCAGAAGTCGCTTGGAATTTCTACATCGGAGGATATCAACCTGCTCAAAAATGGTTAAAAGACCGCAAAGACATCGAACTTGGTTTCGAGGATATCATGCACTACAATAAAATCATTGTTGCCCTTACCGAAACCGATAGATTAATGAAAGAGATTGATAAAATTGAGATTATTGAACAGAACGAAAAATGAAGCATATCAAGAAAAAGTATCAATTTGAAAGTCTAAAACTTACAGCTAAAAATAATAATTGTTTTGTCTTCATAATATTGTTTTTGGTTATTTAATTGATTGTTATTGTGGTATAAATATTCAAGATATGAAAATCATCCTTATCAATTCTTGAACCATGATTTGATAACAAAATACTCCAAACATTTATATTTTAAAGTTCAGCATTCATTATAAGATAAATTTAAAACGTAAAAATTTCGTTGTTGGAAAGGATGTTGTTAGTTCATTCAACTTTATTCATAAATCTGTTTTATATTTATGAATTCATACTTCTAAAATACAATGCTTATGTCATCACAAACAACTTCAACAGTGGGCAATGAGAATTTCCCAGAGCCCCATGAAAATTTTAAAGGAAATGACCGAATACTGTTCGGGATGATTTTCGGGGTATTGGCCTTTTGGCTTTTTGCTCAAACAACGCTCAATATTGCACCGGTTATGGCGGATGATCTGGGGATAGAAACCAGTATTATGAATATAGCGGTATCCATTACAGCGCTTTTTTCTGGGATTTTCATAGTAGTGATTGGTAATCTTGCCGATAGATGGGGTAGGGTTCGAACCGTTAAATTAGGTTTTGTATTGAGTATTATCGGTTCACTTTTGGTGGGATTAACCCCATCGGGACCGTTGGCAGAAACCTTTTTAATGGCGGGTAGAATTTCCCAAGGACTTTCTGGAGCCTTTATCATGCCTGCGAGTTTGGCTTTGGTAAAAGCATATTGGGATGGTGCAGAACGCCAACGTGCCATTAGTTTATGGTCGATGGGATCGTGGGGTGGTTCAGGATTTGCAGCTCTTTTTGGTGGGATTATGGCTGCCAATGTTGGATGGCGATGGATATTTTTTGCTGCTGTAGCAATTTCCATCATTGGATTCTTGATGATGAGAGGAACGCCTGAAAGCAAAGCGTCTTCAAATAGCAAGTATAAATTCGATATTCCAGGGGTACTTACTTTTATGGTGATGATGATTGGATATCAAGTGGTTGCAACACAAGGCGGAAATTTCGGGTGGACAAGTCCGTTGACTATTGGGATTTTGGTCGTGAGTATTATCGCCACGATAATTTTTATTCAAATGGGTAAGAAAAATCCAAATAGTTTTATTGATTTTAAATTATTTAGAAATATGACTTATACGGGTGCCACAATTTCTAACTTTCTATTGAATGCCACGGCTGGAATTTTAATTATCGCGATGACTTTGATTCAATTGGGAGGAGATTTAACTGCGCAGCAAGCAGGTTTATTAACTTTGGGATACGCAATTTCCATAGTTGCCTTCATTCGAGTGGGCGAAGTACTGCTTAGAAAATTTGGACCAAGAAAACCGATGATTTGGGGAGTATTAATTGTTATTTTATCCATATTTCTCTTGATGCCTACTCATTTTTATTTAGATTCATATCAATGGATGGTGGTCGTAGCGTTCTCATTGTTTGGTGTTGGTTTGGCATTCTATGCAACGCCTTCTACAGATGCGGCGCTTGTATCATTACCAGAAGATCAAATCGGTAGTGGATCCGGTATTTATAAAATGGCATCTTCTTTAGGTGCTTCCTTTGGTGTGGCTATTTCGGCAACTGTTTTAACAGCCTTTTCCGCCAACCCAGAATCAATTCAATGGATCGAAGGTGTGATAAGTTATATCGGAAGACAAGATAATGTTGCGATCCGAGAAGCAGCATTTTTTGCTTTCGGTGTGAATTTAATCATGGCAGTTGCGGCATTGATTTCCATTATGGTTACGATTCCTAAAAAATAAATTTTCAATATTTTTAAAATTTAAATAGATATAATATGAATGATATAGTTCGAAAATTAGAAAAAGATAGAATACAAATAGAAGAATGGTTTGATCACATGCACATGAATCCAGAGCTTTCTATGAAAGAAGAAAAGACGGCGAAATACATAGCGGATTTAGTCAAATCTTGGGGCTTTGAAGTAGAAACGGGTGTGGGTAAATATGGAATTGTAGCTTCGATGACCATAGGAAATAGTGGGAAATCCATTGGCTTAAGAGCTGATTTTGATGCTCTTCCGATTCAAGAGGTGAATGATTTACCCTATAAAAGTACGAAGGAGGGAATTTCTCATCTTTGTGGTCACGACGGTCATACAAGTATGTTGTTAGCAGCGGGGAAATATTTGTCGGAAACTAAAAACTTTGATGGAACCGTGCGATTAATTTTCCAACCAGGAGAAGAAACCATGGAAGGCGGGCCGGCGATGATTCAAGACGGACTTTTCGAACGTTTTCCAGTGGATGCCATTTTTGGAATGCATAATATGCCTGGATTAAAATTAGGGGAATTTTATTTTGCGGACGGAGAAGTCATGGCGGCTGTGGACAATTGGGAAATAGAAATTACAGGAAAAGGAAGTCATGGTGCCATGCCTGAACTTGGCATAGATCCAATCGTAGCGGGTTCTTCATTGGTCATGGCTTTACAGAGCATTGTTTCCAGAAATGTAGCACCTGCCAACAGTGCGGTTGTAACGGTAGGTGCATTTTTATCTGGAAATGCTGGAAATGTGGTCGCGCAATCTGCTATATTAAGACTCTCCATTCGAACGAAAACACCTGAAGATCGTGTTATGGTTTTGGATAATATTCGAACTTTGACGAAGCATCAGGCAGAAAGTTTTGGTTGTAAGCATGAGATTCGTGAGGGAATTCCAGGAGCCGTTTTAGTTAATTCCGTAGAAGAAACAAAAATGGCTTACGAAATTGCACAAGAAGCTTTTGGCGAAGAACAAACACATTATCCAGGTCCTACTTTTTTAGGTTCCGAAGATTTTGCCTTTATGTTACAAAAACGCCCTGGTCATTATTGTTTTCTTGGGAACGGCGATACGCCCATGGTGCATCATCCGGAATTTACTTTTAATAAAGAATTATTGACCAAAGGAGCGGCTTATTGGGTGGCTTTGACAGAGGGGTATTTGAAAAGTTAAATAAGTTTTCCAATATCAATATTTTCGACCAAAATAATTCGAATAATAAAAAATTTAAAGAATTTAATAAGACTAAAATTGTTCCTCTTTCTGTAGAAGAAATTATTGATTCTTTACTTGATAGCTTTGAAGATTAAAAATTTAGATTTTAAATAATTTTAAAAAGACTTTATGAAACATATAAAGTCTTTTTTTTTTATTATCTCTAATTTTAATGAGTCCATTTTTGTTATATTAGTATTTTAATTACCATACTAATTTAAACAATGTCGAACCAACTAAATTTAGGAACTCTGGTTCCTTCATTAATTAACAATAACATAGTACAAGATCAATTAAAAAATTCTACGTTTATAGGAATTGATTTTGGAACCTCTACAACAGTTATTAGTTATACTATAACTGGCGATAATTCAACACCTATCCATTCGGATGTAATGCCTGTTCGTCAAAAGAATTTAGATGGCGGAATTACAGTAAATCATTTAATTCCATCTTGTATAGCTTGGTATAATCAACAATTATATATTGGGCATACAGCAAAAATGCTAAAAAGTAAATTGCAATATGGCCGTAATTTATGGTACTCATTTAAAATGAAGCTAGGCACAGATAATGGTCCTGAATATGTATCGACTGAATTACCACAAGGGGGTGAATATGTAATAGAAAAGCCATTAGATGCAGTTAAAGTATTTGTAAAGTATTTAAAAAATGAAATTGATTATTTTATTAAAGAAAATAATCTACCATCAAAAGTTTTTTATTCTATTAGTATACCTGCATCTTTTGAATCCAATCAGCGTAAAGATTTAAACCAGCTACTAGTTGTAATTGCTTCAGTAAAAATACCGAAATGAAAGGAATTCACAACCTATCAACCCAAAATTTAATGCGATTAATGGTTGTAATTGCTTCAGTAAAAATACCGAAATGAAAGGAATTCACAACTAAAACCGTAAACATCTAAACCAGCTACTAGTTGTAATTGCTTCAGTAAAAATACCGAAATGAAAGGAATTCACAACCATGGTAAAGATGATATTAATTTAAAGTTTGTTGTAATTGCTTCAGTAAAAATACCGAAATGAAAGGAATTCACAACTATCAATCAGAATGTCAAAGGTTTATGCAAGTTGTAATTGCTTCAGTAAAAATACCGAAATGAAAGAAATTCACAACATATAAATAGATAAAATTGTTTTTTAAATCCCCAACTCAATTTAATTCAGTTGGGGATTTTTTAGCTGCCAACAAAAGCAAAAAACTCATTCTTCTTGGTCCCTGAGGCTCTCGAAGGGCCAGTAGCTATGTTTACATAACATGGCATTATAGTCACCTACGGGCTAACGGGCGTAAAGCCACTATAATCACATTATGTAAAATAGCGGCCCCATTACCTGTCCGATGTTCCCCAATTTTCATATCGTTTTTTGCTCTTGTTGAGGTTTTAAATTATCGCAACAATCATTTTTGCACAAACGATTTACTCCAATAGTGCGCAACTTCAACTCCTTACAATAACCATCATTCAAACCCACCAAAAAAAAACAAGGCTAAAGAAAATGGCATTTCGATTAGCAGACGAGTGTCAATACATTGAGTGAAACGTAAAAATGTTTACTGACCGTAGATTTGAGATTAAGAGGAGAAATCATGAGATGATTTCGGTTTAAAATTTAAACATTTTAGAGAAGCGAAATGAATATTGACCGTCGATAATCGTAGCCTTGACTTTTTTGGTTCGTTTTTGTGTCAAGACAAAAATGAACATATAAAAAATTTAAGTTGCACACCATTTACGCAAAACCAAGCTAAAATAAGCTTTCCTTTCAGTCAAGCCCATTTCTGAACAGCTTTTCGTTACACACAAAAAATGCTTGATAAGCGATAAAATTTCCCCATTTCCCCGCCACCCCATTAATAGCTACAGGTCAAGAAAAGCAAAAGTTTTATAAAAGGTACATTGGTCTATTACGCTAAATCGCTAGTCGCATCACATCGTTCGGTACTCCATTGCAAAGCAATTCGTAACCCCTCACTTTTGTGCTGTTTGATAGCTTATTAGCCCACACCAATTGGCTCGGTGTAGCAAAACACCCTAAAGGGATGTTCAGCTACAATCCCTCGCCACCTATTTAAATAGTAGATTGCTTTTCTTCACCTGCGCATATTTCCCCGATTAAAATTTTTAATGCTAAGAAAACCCACATTGAAAAAAGACAATTCCACTTCCAAATTCAAACATCAAATCAAGTCAATTCGACTTTCCAAAAATTCAACAAAAAGAACCTCAAAGGTCTATCAGTTTCATTTTTAGTCAAGGTCAAGCCTTGCAGGTTTACATCAAAATCTCCACCTATACAGGTTGTATTTGGATGTAAAACCTTGCCTTAAAAAATGATCCTGCTATATCGAAGAGCTTTCTTTTATTTCGTTTTTTCTTTTAAAGAATATCCTGCGAAGCATGGCGAGCATAAATTTTTAAATGCCAAGCTATGAACTTACCAGAAATTAAACATTATTCAGCCAAAGTAGAGATTCAGTCAAATGATCTATTTGCTTTATCCAAAGGTCTAAACGTGGGAAAGCCACTGGAAGAACCTTGCCCTAATTGTTTTGTCATTCGTTGTACCAATTGGAAACAAAAAGAAACGTACAAAGCAATTCTTTATGCAGCCTGGAAGACCAATGCATTCGACAATTATTTATATGGTTCAGTTATTCCATTTATTCGCATCCAAGATTTTAAAAATGTAGTTACGGAAAAAGCTAAAAAAGCTTTCAACAATTACCGAAGATTTGAAACTGATTTTAAACGCTACCTCGAATTAGAAAAGTATGAAGCATCCATTGCCAAACAACTCCAACTCATCCGAGAACTGAAACATGTTTACATCATGCGACACATCAAGTAAAAACAAAAGGCCCTTCAAACGAAGAGCCTTTTTATTTTTCTATTTTTTTTAATAAATAAGATACTATAAAGCTGACAAAAGCACCTACACCAGCTAAAACTGCCGTCTGTACAATATCATTCAAGCCTAAATTCCCAATGATACTAAACATTGTACCACAGAGAACCCCCATTTTCATTTGACTATCCTGTATCATCTTTATTCACGCCATCTACAACCGTTAATTGGCTCACTGCTCCCAACACACCACCTGCAACCGTTAAATAACCGCCAAGATCATTTAACCATTCCGGTAATGCTACTGGAGAAGCTAAAAGCACTCCACCAACAGCAGCTAAAACCAAACCGATATTTCGGAGCCATTGAAACAACTTAGGCGTTGGGGATTGTAATCGATCAATTATTTTCATCCGTTTAAAAATTTTAATTAATACATCATCCAAAACGGCCTCTAAATCGTTCGCGTGAAGAAAATCATTTTCATGAAGGAATAGAATGAATTAGTGAGTGAAACGAATCATTTAATTCATTCCCGAAATGAAAAGGATTTTTAGCGTAAACGATTTAAAGCCTTGATTTTTTTGGTTCCTTTTTTCATCAAGGAAAAAAGAACATAAAGATTAAGTTTTCGATGATTTAATCACCAATTCAACCTTTTGCCCTTTATCAATCGCTTGATAAACCAAATCCTTCACCTGATTAAAAGCCTTTCGACTTTCCCATCCTATTCCAGCACCACCCAAAGAAGTCACCGGAGCAATACAACCCAACAATTCTTTTTTGGCATTATTTGCAGGATGCATCAGAATATAAGTCCTGTTCGGTACATCTTTTAACCAAATATGCCACCCATACTTTTGGCTGTATCGTTTCGTTAAAACATATTTCCCTTCCGGAATACACGATTTTCTCAATTCATTATTCAACCATGGCAACTCAATCGTATAACAAATGATACCCTTCGAATTTTGAAGAATACCATTTGTTCCATTAGGGAAATATGAACGTATCAGTTCTAATTTCATTACGGTTGATTCACATCAATTAATTGTAGCGCATTGTATGCACCATTTTTCAGTACATACTTTTCACCGTTAATTTCTTGATAGAATTCCACTCCCAGAACCAAGAAGATAGGTTCTGTACTATTTGTAGGCAAAGTCGTCGCCAAGCTAATCGCTGAAGTTGCCACCGCATCATAAGGAAGAATCCCAGTATCGGCATTCGAAACATTAAATGTCCCATCCGTAAAATTCACATCTGCAGCAGCAGCTTCAATTTTAAAATGCGTCGTTCCCGATGGTGCATTAATCATATTAATCGGAATAAATGCTGGTATATCAACTTTAACCTCACCTTGTGCACGATCTAACGTAGTCGTGTAAGGCGCATAAATCGTTGTCGATAACTTACCATTGATATTGAAATCAAATCCTTTTAACAACGATAAATCTCCATCAATTACATTACGTTGTCCACGTTCGCTCACCGTATCGGTCTGAATCACCTTAACCATATCACGAGTTAAACGCCCAACCATTCTCGAATCAGCAGAGTTTAACAATACCGCACGAAACGCAGTTCTCAACATTTTTCCAGATGCTCCTGCTCGCCCAAATTCTTCACCATTTTCTCGCGTTCTTTGAAAGTTTGGATCATTCATAATTCTGTTCTTATCCACGCCACCTTTTTCACGTGCTAAAAACCCTTCTTTTGCTTTATAAAAGGTAATGTCTCCCACAGTACCCAAAAGCTTAATAATACCTTTCTGTCTTGCCATTTTTTCTACATTTTTTCGTTCAACATTTAATCCTTCTACCGGTAGACAAAACAAGAATAAGAAAAATCGTAACTTTATTAAAACCAGTATTTACCAAATGGCTTTTTATTCATCTTTTGTCATCATTTGACACATAGATGAAGTATCTATAAAGTATAGATTAAGCATAGATAGTGTATGAAAATGTATAATTATGCAGCAAAAAAAGTTACAAAGGGTTTGCGTTTACCCTAAAGACATTCAGATCATCACAGGCAAAAGCTATAGGCAATCGCTTCGCATCTATAACCAAATTAAAACGCACTACAACAAACTACCTCATCAAATGATTACATGGGAAGAATTGGGGGAGTATTTTGGAATATAAATATTGTTTTAAAACTTAATATTATAAGTGCTTTTTTTTAAATTAATATTCAATTTAAATTAGTATTCATATACAAATTTTCAAATATTAGTTTTAGAAGTATATAAGATTTTAATATTAAATTAGTAAACTTAATATCTAATTATAATACAAAATACAATTATGCCTAACCAGTTTATTGGTGTAGGAAATTACATACCCTCAAATGTAATTTCCAATTCGCACTTTAAAAATCATTCATTTTTAAACGAACAAGGTGAAAAATTATTACAAGACAATTCAATTCTAGCTGCAAAGCTTAAACAAATTACTGGAGTTGAAGAAAGAAGATATGCAAATGATGATCAAGTAACTTCCGATTTAGCTTATTTAGCAGCAACAGAAGCAATTAATGATTCAGGAATAGATCCTGAAACAATTGACTATATAATTTTCGCCCATAATTTTGGAGATATTAAATTTAATACAATTCAATCTGATACTGTACCAAGTTTAGCCGCTAGAGTAAAACACTTATTAAATATTAAAAATCCATATTGTGTAGCATACGATATATTATTCGGTTGTCCAGGATGGGTAGAAGCTGTAATACAAGCTAATACATATATTAATGCGGGAATTGCAAAAAGATGTTTGGTAATTGGCGCTGAAACTTTATCACGCGTTATAGATCCTCATGATAGAGATTCAATGATATATGCTGATGGTGCTGGAGCTGTAATAATCGAAAAATCTCAAAACGACAAAGGTATTATATCGCATTTATCAGCATCTTTTGCAAACAATGAAAAGGATTACTTATTTTATGGTAGATCATACAATAATGAAAATTGTCCAAATACTAAGTATATCAAAATGTATGGACGTAAAATATATGAATTTGCATTATCGAATGTTCCGCAAGCCATGAAAAAATGTTTAGATGATAGTGATTTTTCCATAACAGATATTAGTAAAATAATTATTCACCAAGCAAATGAAAAAATGGATGAAGCAATTATCAGTAGATTCTATCGACTATTTGATCAACCAGTACCTGATAATATTATGCCAATGGTCATTCAAAAATTAGGTAATAGTAGTGTAGCAACAATTCCTATACTTTTAAAAATGATTTTAAATCATGAAGTAGAAAATCATCAAATAAATGAAGGGGATATTGTTATGTTCGCATCAGTAGGCGCAGGGATGAACATCAATACTTTTATATATAGATTCTAATTTTTTAAAATTAATTTAATATAACCTCACCATATTTTGGCTAAGTAAATCAAAATAAAAACTTTAGAATTCGTACCTTTGTAACACAATTAAAATGTTTATTCATAAATACGGTGTCCATACAGATACCATCGTAAAATAAGATTCATCAATCTCCCTGATATAAAGGAACACGAGATGAGGTTCGAATCCCTCACTCTCCGCTAAAAGCCTTGAAGTTTCTACTTCGAGGCTTTTTTTTGGAATCAAATAACCTCTATTATCCTCTCAATCATAAATTAAAATAAACCGTTACCTAAATAAATTTTAATTATTTATATTAATTTCATCGTAAAGTGTTAATCTTTCGGAATATGTTGTAAATGTTTTTGGCAATAAAAAATTTGAACTTAATACCAAGACAGATACAAATGCAATACTGTTTAATGGAGTAACAAGTACTCTTGGAGCTGGTTTAGGTAATCGTGCAGATAAATTTATTAATGGAAATCAAATATCAGGACTCGAAAATACAATTGGGACTGTTTTCAATACAGTCACATCATTTTTAGAGCAAGAATTAAATAATATATATGAAAGAAATAAAAAAAAATAAATGGGGAATTTTTGTATTCTTTTGCCTATCATTAGTAACTTTATATATAGTTTTAAATAATTACTTTGATAATTCTACCAAAGAAGATTTTAGATATAGTGTAGCTACTTTAACAGAGATAAATTTTATAGGTAAGAGTTCTTCAAATAAAATAAAATTCAACTATTATTATAATAAAAATGTATATAAAGGGAGTTATTATTTTGATAATGATAGCACATCTTACTATGAAAGTAAAATAGGTGAAAAATTCTTAGTTAAAATTAATAATAATGAATGGGTTAATAAACTATTTTCCACAAGTAGGTTATATATAAACAAACCTGTTCCAGACAGTATAAAAGAAGCTCCATCAGAAGGATGGAAAGATTTACCTACTTGGGCAAAATAAAAATCCACAATCCCCCTGATATAAAGAAATACGAGATAAGGCTCGAATCCCTCACTCTCCGCAATAGCCTTGAAGTTTCTACTTCGAGGCTTTTTTTTTGGAATCAAATAACCTCTATTATCCTCTCAATCATAATTTTAAAATAAACCGTTACCGAAATTAATTTTAATTATTTATATTTATTTCATCGTAAAGTGTTAATCTTTCGGAATATGTAGTAAATGTAGTAGCAGGATTACAAAATCTAGCCCATAGCGGTCCAACAGGTTATGGTGTTATTGATTACTTTTCTAGAGACAATAAGAATGTTTTATTCAAAGGTACTGGTGAAAACAGACTTGTTTATGGCAGATATGGTGAAGTAGGAAGCAATAAAGGTCCTCTCAATGATACAAATATTTCAGGTGAAGGGGTTCTTATAAAACTTACAGGAGATGATGCTTTAAATGAAATCAGTAAATATGTGGATGGTTGTGGTGCTCAGGTTTTCCAAATAGGAGATGCTAATGAATCTGATATAGCTAAATTCTTTGATAATAAATTGAACTCATCTGATAAATCTCCGAGTAAAGAAAAATACAAGAACAGTGACAATGCAAAAGTAATTGATGAATATAATTTTTTGAATAATAATTGTACAACTTAAACTATTGATGGGATTGAAGAAGGATTAAAAGACGGAACTTTAGATTATAATAAAATGAATGCTTACGAATTGAAATCAAATGTAAAAATTGACAGCGTAGATCTAGCAAAGCTTAATCAAGAATTACATAATGCAACAAGAGACAAAAATTCTAATATTCAAAATGTAACAGATGAGTACAAAAAAAAGTAAAGTATTGACGTATATTGTAGTTTGCCTTGGAATTATGGTTATTATCTATGATATAGTATCCTTATTAAATATCGGATTAAATATAAAATATCAAATTGATGTTTTTGAGGATGGTGATAATATCACAGAATTTAAAAATATTATAAAAGAAGAGGTACGAAAATCTTTTATACTTATACTCATTAATTTAATATATATTATAATTACGTTGATTACATTAATAAGAAAATGGTAGGGTACTGTTCTAAACGTGTTGTTGTTTTATAAACCACTCATTACAAACACTTTATATTTAAAATAAAACTATTAATAATACAGTAAATGGAGCCATAGGAGGCACAGCTGAAGCTGTAAAAAGAAAAGTTGATAAAGCAAATGGAAAATAAATCATCTTTTGTTAATAGAATCAAAGCCAATTTTGTCTTAATATTGTTTATATGTTTTATTATTTTTCTTCTTTTAAGAAATAATAAAAATAATAATGAATTACAGGAAAACGGAAAACAAGCAAAGGCTTATCTTTATAAGGTTAAAGGAGTTGGTTCAAAAGGAACTATTAGAGGATTCTATAGATTTGAAATAAATAATAATTATTATGAAGGATTTTATGATAATGAAAATTTAAAAGAACACTATAGTATTGATATAATATATCTTCCTGATAATCCTGAACGTAATCAAGCAAAACAATTTGTAGAAGATTACTAAATTGAAACACATTAATAATGGATATACGATATAAGCAAAATAATTTTAAATTATCATTATTTTTTATAATTTTTATTATTTTATTTTCTTGTTGTGCAGTAGCGATACAAAATCCTGATAAATATATTACTGTTTTAACGCCATCGACAATAATAGTTATTTTAGTAAGCATATCTGGTTTAATTGTATCTCCCTATCTTTGTTATTTTCTATTGAAATGGATCGTTCAAAGTAAATATGGACTTAGAATTAGTGAAGAAGGAATATATAATAACTCATATTTTTTAAAAAATCAATTTATACCTTGGAAAGAGATTATTGATATATCTAACCAAAATAAACCTGATGAAAAACGAATAAAAATATTAGTAAAAAAACCACTAAATTATTTAGAAGGTAGTGATGTTTTAACAAAATTTTTTATGAAAATGCAAATAAAATCTAGTGGCACACCTATCTATATAAATCCATATTTTTTAAAAGCATCCAAAGAGGAATTATTTGAAACATTAATAAAAGAATGGGAAAAACGCAAATGAAAGGGTACTGTTCCAAATATGTTGTGTAAAAACAACATATTAATTCACAATAAAGTAAAAGGCAAACGTTAGTTTGCCTTTTGTTATTTTATCAGTTTTAATAAAGCTTTTATTTCTTTATCGGAGATAGAATCTTGCTCGCTTTTATCGTAAAGAGAAAGTAGCTAAAAATAGGAGATACAAAATATAGTTCCGGAGCCTCACTCTCCGCTAAAAGCCTTGAAGTTTTTACTTCGAGGCTTTTTTTTTGGAATCAAATAACCTCTATTACCTTTCAATCATAAATTTAAAATAAACCGTTACCGAAATTGATTTAATTATTTATATTTATTTCATCGTAAAATGTTGATAAATTAATACTAAAACCTGAGTGTTTGAAAATTGATGATTAATATTTTCAGTAGATGTTATTTAACCAAAAAAATTAATATCTTTTGTCTATAAATATTAACCATGCAAAAAAATTGTAAACGTTGCCAAAAGGATTTCGAATGTCAAACTGAAAACATATTATCATGCGATTGTAATGAAATAAATTTAAGTAACGAAACAAAAGAATACCTATCCAAAACTACCTATGATTGTTTATGTTTAGATTGTTTGAAAGAAATTGAATCTTATAACGATTTAAAAAATACCTATCCATTTCCACAACATCCATCCCAATATAAAGAAGGTGTACACTATTACATTGAAGGACAATATTGGGTTTTTACAAATTTTTACCATTATTTAAAAGGGAATTGTTGCAAAAATAATTGCAGACATTGCGCCTATGGATACAAATAATTATTTAGAATTTATAAAAATAACAACAAATTAAAAATTTCGCACGGTTATTGTGAATGGATAGAAAAATAAACTGAAAATGAAAAAATTATTATTCGCTTCTATCTTAGCTTTAGCTGTAGGACAAGTTAATGCACAAGATTATAACAATGCTTTAGGTGTTGTAGTTGACTTAGGTGATGGAGAAACATTATTTGGTCCACAATACAAGCACTCTTTCGACGGTAAAAACGCAGGTAATGTACAAGTTATGTTCGGTGACAACATCACAGTAGTTGGAGCTGATTATACTTACAATCAAGGTTTTTCTGGAACTAATGGATTAGGATGGTATGTTGGTGTAGGACCACAATTATCTTTCGTTGATTACGGTAATAATGACAAAACATATTTCGCAATTCGTCCACAAGTTGGTTTAGAATACAAAATTCCATCTGCTCCTTTAGCAATGCATTTTGATTGGAAACCTTGGTGGAATTTAACTAACGATTCTAATTTCGAAGCGGGACGTTTCTCTTTAGGATTTAAATATGTTTTTAATTAATATTAATTAAATTTCAAATAAAAAAAGCACCTCTTAGAGGTGCTTTTTGTTTTATATCGTTTTAACTTTTTTATGTTTAAAAAATCCATAAACTCCAAATCCAATTGCCGATGCTAATAAAGCGTATTGGTAATTAGAGATTGGAACTGTTGGTTCTTCATCTGTATCTGTAGGTGGTGGTGTTGGATTCTCAGATAATGGATTCTCAGTAGATTCACTCCAAATCGGATTGTTTTGAGCAAAATCTACGTTATTTAAATCGTTAGAATACAAATTTATACTTGATAAAAGGATTACTATTTGAAATAATTTCATATTAATTTACGATTATTTTTTGTGTTAATTGTTTATCATCATTTCTAACCTTGATTACATAAATCCCTTTAGGAACATTAGAAATTCTTTTGTTATAAATAAATCTATCTTTTAAAAAAAGCTTACCTTCAACTGTAAACATATCAAATTCGAAGATTTTATTTGAATTTGATGTTAATATTATATCTCTATTTTTTGTATAAATATTAACTTCTTTTTCATAAACCAATTCTTCTGAACTCAATACTGATTTAAAAACAATTTCAAATCTTGTGTCATTATAGCCTTGTTCTGAAAAGAATTCGTAATTAGCGATCTCTGTTAAATCAATTAATTGTTGAGTCAAGTTATCTTTTAAATAAATGTTTTCCTCTTGAAATATTCCTTGGACTTTAGAAAGTTTTATATTATAAAATCCATCAGTGGGAATTTCATAACTCAACTTAATACTTTTATCATTTTTATAGTTAGATAATGACTGAATCAAATAATCTTGATTATTAATTTTAGAAAATATTCCGTCTGAGGATTGACCTGAAAAGGATTTTGAATCATATCTACGATCAAAATCATCTGTTGTTAAATCAGAAAAGCCTATCAATGTATTACCTATGATCTGGTTATCTTTTGAAAGTGAAATCCAGAACTTGTCATAAACTCTAAGATCTGTACCATTTCTGTAATAAATTGGAGTTTCTGTAAAATCACTTAATTCATCCTCATCAAAACGATAAAAGTAATTCATAAAGTTTATTACAACTTTATCCATTGATTCATCCAAAGTTTTAGCAAAGAAACCTTGACCAACATCTAACAAAAATGAATTTGATTCTAAATTTGGATCCGAAGAACCTGATAAATTAAAGGTAACATATTGTGATTCTTCGTTTATATACTCTCCTAAATAATTATCAACTGGCACTTGATGTTTATATATAGATACATTATCGATATATTCTTCATTTAAATATAAAAATGCGTAAAGAGAAATTGGAGAAGGATAAGGATTACCTATTAAATGTTGATTATTACTATCTCTATATTTGTCTAAAATTACATTAATAGTTCCATTATTAGGCACCCCCTTAAACTCACCTCTAAAAACCTGAGGTGTTCCAGTTCCATTATTATAACCTGAGAAATAATGTGGAGCATAAATACCATAACCAATTCCCTCTTCGAATATTGAGCTTGAATTTAATCCTTCATTAACCCATAAGTCGGTTAAAGTTTGATATTTGAAGAAACGATTTTCTCTTGTACCTGGTGAAAAAGAAAAAAGGTTTTGATTTTTTACAGGACTACTCCAAGTATTTGTAGAATATCTATACATTGGAGTACTTTTACGTACAAATGTTACTTCTCCGACATTAGATGCATTATCATCTATTTGAATTAAGTATGAATTTTCTAGGAAAGTGATATTTGCCCCTTCCTCTACAATTATCTCATTTAATAGATTAATTTTATTTCCTGAATTTATAATAATATTAGAACCAGACTTAATCAATAATGATTTAGCTTGTAAATTTTTATTCCAAATAAATTGGCCATCGAAAACTGCATCTACAAAATAATCTGGTTCTTCTAATGACCAACTTATACCGTTGAAAGTTGTTTTATTATCTATAGGAGCATCTGTATAAATTGAGATTTCATCTATATTAAACCCATTCGTATTCCCATCAGACTCTATTGAAAATTTTGTAATATTCTTACTACCTAATTCTACTTCAACATCATAGTTTAAAAATTCTTCTGAATTAAAGACATTTAAATTTTTTGATTCTGAAATACCATCTGAATAAGTCAATACTAAGCGAGGTGAACTTTGATATCCATCTTTTCCTTTTATTTTTAATCGAAATCTCCAATAATATTTATTAGAATCGTTACCAGATCCATAAAGATTTAAAGGTTTTGAATCAAGTTTTGCACCTGTTGTTTGAGTCGGATTAAAATACAATGCTCCATCCATTTTGTAAACCCTTCTAATAGTTGGTGATTCAGCAAACAAAGTTGATTGTGACAAATCTACTTTTCGCAAAGTCACAATTGATTCTGAACCTATTATATAATTCAGATCATCAAATAAGAATGGTTCATTAGGATACCTATCATCATTTAAAATTAATTCATTAGAAGTACTATCCTGTGAATAAAGAGATGTTGTACTAAGAGTTAATAATAATGTGAAGAGAATAAAATTTCTAATCATAAGTGGCATTTAATAAATTAAGTAGCCCAAAAATAGAAAAACTATTCGGTATTTAAGCGTTTTTAAATGTTTTTTAAATGTGTATTTTTATTTATCTTACACAACAACTGTTATTTAGTAAAGCTATTTTTCTTCAATCTTTTTATGTAGTGATAATGTTGCGAAAGGAATAAATGCAAACATGATGTAGAAGATAAAGTCTTCGTCGTCCCATTTATAAAATTTTCTTGTCACAAAAAGCAAAATTAAATAGGCCGAAAACCAAAATCCATGAAAAATCCCAGCGAAAGGCATTTGTAGAACATAACCGAATTGATATTTAATTGGCATCGCAACTAAAAATAAAATTGCACAACTTATAGCTTCCCAAGTACATGAGATTCTAAACCATTTTTTTAATTGTTCTTCCGAGATATTTTTCATGATGCAAATTTACACTCTTCTAGTTCTAGAAAATCTAACATTTGTCAATATTATTAGAAGTTTTAGTATTATATATAAAAATGATAATCAATATATACTTTATCAATAATATTTATTAATTTTGTTGATAATCAAATACAATTTTAATGCACGCTAACAACTTTTTATCAAAAAAATTAAATTTAGACTTACCATTGTGGACAATATTGTGTCCAATTATAGCTATTGTTACTTTATTTACAATTTCAAGCGACAGTATATTTGTATCAATTTTATTAGGCGTATCATTAATTACTGCAGTATTATCAGCAGTTCATCATGCCGAAGTAGTTGCACATAAGGTAGGAGAACCTTTTGGTACAATAATTTTAGCATTAGCCATTACTGTAATTGAGGTTTCATTAATCGTATCTCTTATGATTTCTGAAACAGGAAGCACTCCATCCGTATTAGCAAGAGATACCGTGTTTGCAGCGATTATGATCATTCTGACCGGAATTATTGGTATTTGTTTATGGGTTGGAAGTTTTAGGTATCGTGAACAAAATTTTATAAAACAAGGTGTTTCAACTGCTTTAATTACACTGATTGCCATTTCGGTATTAACTTTAATTCTACCTAATTTTACAACTTCTGAAAGAGTTGGAGTATATTCTGAAAGTCAATTAATATTCGTTGCTATCATTTCATTAATATTATACGGAGGTTTCATATCATTACAAACTATTCGCCACCGCGATTATTTTTTACCTCAACAATGTAAAGATGGTACAGCATCAGAATTACACGTAGCGCCACCAAACACACAAACAACAATTTCATCTTTAATATTATTAGTTGTTGCTTTAATTGCTGTTGTTTTATTATCTAAAAAACTATCTCCAACAATAGAGGAATTAGTTTTTAATCTAGGAGCACCAAAATCGTTAGTCGGAATTATTATCGCAACTGTAATTTTATTACCTGAAGGTTTAGCTGCTTTTAAAGCTGCACGACAAGACCGTTTACAAACAAGTCTTAATTTAGCTTTAGGTTCTGCATTAGCATCCATAGGACTAACTATTCCGGCTGTAGCAATTGTATGTTATTTCACAGGCATGCAAGTAACTTTAGGTATCGATGCTAAATCAGTTTTATTATTAGTATTATCATTATTCACAGTGTTTTTATCACTAATTTCTGGTCGTACAAATATTCAGCAAGGTATCGTGTTATTGGTTTTATTTGCCACTTATCTTTTCACGACAATTGTTCCATAAATCGTAGCAAAATAGCATTATTATAAATTAAAAAAGCCGCTTCTTAAGAAGCGGCTTTTTTAATTTATATCGTTTTATTTTTTTGGTAAAGAGATTAGATTTGAATCTAATTTTGCGTCTTTTTCTAAAAATATTTTTCCTCTTAAAATACTTTGAATTGTATTTACTAATTCTTTCTCGAAAGAATCTCTTAACTGAGATTGGTGATAAATCAATGAAACTTCTCTTGTCGGAACTGGAGTTTCAAAACTCTTCACATTTTTCTTTAAGTTATCAGGTAAATCCTCAGCAACTAAAGATGGTAATAAAGTCATACCATATCCGTCGTTTGCTAATTTTATTAATGCCTCAAAGCTTCCACTTTCTAATTTAATTGGTCGTAATTTCATTTTAGTTGAATCACATAATGCCAATACATTGTTACGGAAACAGTGTCCTTCTTGTAAGATTAATAAATCTGATGAATCTAAATCAGATTCTAAAATTCTTTCTTGTTCATGTAAACGATGTGCCGAAGGTACATAAGCCACTAACGGTTCGTAGTATAATGGTTTTTCAACAATTTGGTCTTCATATAATGGTGATACAACTATCCCAAAATCTAAAGAACCATCTTTAATTCCTTTAACAATCTTATCCGTTTGTAACTCTTTAATAATTAAGTTAGACTTAGGATTATTTTTTTGAAAAGTTTTATAAAACAACGGCACCAATGAAGGTAAAATCGTAGGAATTACTCCAATAACAAAATCACCTTCTAATAAACCTTTTTCTTCGTTTACTAAATGCTTCATACGATTGGCTTCCATCAAGATGATTTTAGCCTGAGAAACAATCTTCTCTCCTATTTGTGTGATTTTGATAGGGTGTGATGTACGATCAAAAATCTCGATATTTAACTCTTTCTCCAACTTCTGAATTTGCATACTTAACGTTGGTTGAGTAACAAATGATTTTTCAGCTGCAATTGTAAAATTCTTGTGCTCTGCAACCGCCAATACATATTGTAATTGTACTAATGTCATAATAATAAATAAAATTACCCTATAAAATTTTGTGATAAAGATAATACATATAATATAAATTAGTTATAATTATATCATAAAAAGTTATAATAAAAAAAGCTCGGAAATAACTCCGAGCCAACAACTTATTTGATTAAGCTTTATTGTACAGATTTTTGTAATTCTGAAACAAAATCTTGTAATTTTTTAGCATCTTCTGCTGTTAATTTCTGTGTAATTCCTTGTAATTCTTTCTGAAAATCAACTGCTTTACCTGTTAATTCAGTTAATTTAGCTTGATCTCCTGTTGCAGCAACAGCTTTTAACTCTCCTACGTAATCAGAGAATTTTTGAGCATAAGCAGCAGCTTCAGGACTAGTAAAAGTTGGTAAAGCACTTGCTACTGCAGCTGTAGTTTCTTGTGCAGCTACAACAGCATCATTTGCTGTTTCTTGAATAGCTGTTTGTGTATCGTTTACATTATCAACTACTTTTTCTTTTTCAGATTTACAAGACGTTAATGCTACCACACCTAAAATAGTAGCTGTTAAAAATATTTTCTTCATCGTTGGTTTGTTTATTTTATTAAATATAATAGTTTTAATTTATTAAATATAAAATAAATACATTTTCTAATTGTTAATTTTAGAAAATTGTACTTCGTAAAGATTTGAATAATAACCTTTTTGAGCCAATAAAGACTCATGAGTACCTTTCTCAACAATCATTCCATTATCCATTACAATAATTTGATCCGCCTTCTGAATCGTAGCTAATCGATGGGCAATAATTATAGAAGTTCTTCCTTCCGTTAGTTTTTCTGTAGCTCGCTGAATCATTTCTTCAGAATTTGTATCAATCGAAGAAGTAGCTTCATCTAAAACTAAAATTTCAGGATTATAAATATACGCGCGTAAGAATGAAATTAATTGACGTTGTCCTACTGATAATGTGCTTCCACGCTCCGAAACTTCAGAATAATATCCTTTTGGTAAAGATTCGATAAAATCGTGAATTCCGATTACTTTCGCCGCAGATTTAACCTCATCAAGTGTAATTTTATCATTACCTAAAACGATATTATCAAAAATTGTGGTATTAAATAAGAACACATCTTGTAAAACAACCGCTACGTGCTTGCGAAGATTTACTAAATCCATATCATAAATATCAATTCCATCGATTTTAATCGAACCTGAATCTATATCATAAAAACGACTTAATAAATTAATAATTGTTGATTTTCCAGCACCTGTTGATCCTACTATTGCAATAGTTTCTCCTGGTTTTGTTGTTAAGTTAATTCCTTTTAAAACTGGATTATTCGGAACATAAGAAAATACAACATTTTCAAATTCTATGATTCCTTTTACTTTTTCTAACTTCTTAGTTCCTTTATCTGGCAAAGTCTCATCTGCATCTAAAATATTAAATACACGATCTGCTCCAACTAAACCACGCTGAATAGAATTAAATCGTTCGGCAATTGCACGCATTGGCGTCGTTAACATGGTAATAAATTGTGTAAAAGCAATTAAATTACCAACAGTTACGTCACCGGCAACTGCAGTTCTTAATCCTCCGAACCAAATTAAACTACCTGTTGCTAAAGCTGATACAATGTCTACAACTGGGAACAGTAATGAGAAATATAAAACAGTTTTTAAATAATTCTTTTTTAAATCGTTATTGATTGAAACAAATTTATCATACTCTGCTTGTTGACGATTAAAAACTTGTATAATGTTCATACCTGTTAAACGTTCTTGCACAAACGTATTTAACTTTGCAACTAACGTTCTTTCATCTTGATAAACATCTTTCAAAGCTTTCTGAAAATAACGTGTTATAATCATCATCAATGGAAGAATAACAATTACAATAGTGGCTAAAACCCAGTTCATATAATACATCATCGCAACGATAAATATAATTTTTAACGCATCTCCCAGAAGCACTAAAATTCCATCATTAAAAACTTCTGCAATTGTTTCGACATCTGAAACTGAACGAGTAACTAAAACACCATTTGGAGTTTTGTCAAAATAGCCTAATTTAAATTTTATTAAATGATTGTATAAACGAACACGAAGTTCTCGTATGACACGTTGTGCCACAACATTAGCTAAATAAACCGTAAAAAAAGCAAGAACTCCTTCAAAAACCAGAATAACTATAAGTTTTATAATCTCTGATTTTAGACCAAGTAAATCTTTATTTAAGATGTAGTTATCAATAACATCTCCTGTTAAATACGGACGATAAACAGAAAAACACGCACTAAAGACTGCAATAAAAATTACAGTCAAAAACAGACCTTTGCTTTGTGAAAGACCTAATGCAATTACACGTTTTAGACCTGTAAAATCAAATGATTTTTCCGTTTTATTTGAACTCATTTCTAAATAATTCTTTAGGATATTGCACATCTACAAGATACAAACCATGTGCTGGTGCAGATGCTCCGGCTGATCCCCTGTTTTGATCTTCTATTATTTTGGCTAAATCTTCTTTCGTAATTTTTCCAATTCCGACTTCTACCAATGTACCAACTATTGCACGAACCATGTTGCGTAAAAAACGATCGGCAGTGATTTGAAAAACAAATTGTCCATCTTCGTTCACGCGCCAAAAAGCTTCTTTTACATCACAAATATTCGTTTTTACATCTGTATGCAATTTAGCAAAACTTCCGAAATCTCCCTTCTTAATTAACAATTGTGCAGCATCGTTCATTTTATCTAAATCTAATTCGCGATTAAAAACCCAAGCACTATCAAACGTAAATGGATTTTTAAATGGTGATATAAAATAATTATAGGAACGTGAAGTAGCATCAAAACGCGCATGCGCTTCTGGATCCATTTCATGAATTTTATAAATCGCTATATCTTTTGGTAAGAATGAATTAAGATGTTTTACTAAATCTTTTTTCAATTCTCCATCAAAATCAAAATGAGCATACATCTTTTTTGCATGTACACCTGTATCTGTTCGACCTGCTCCTACGATTGAATTTTTTTGACCTAATATTTTTGATAAACGTGTTTCGATAGTTTCTTGTACAGAAATTTGATTGGGTTGAATTTGCCAACCATAATAGTTTTTTCCGTTATATGCTAATTCTAAAAAGTAACGCAATTGTTGTAAATTTGATAAGCAAAAATACAACCTTTTGAAGAAAATTCTTTTACTTTCAGATACACATTCTTACATCGATGATAGAATTATAGAATACGCTAAACAAGCCGACGAAATTTGGCATGCTGGTGATATTGGAGCTATAGATGTAATGGATCAGTTAGAAAAAATAAAACCCGTTCGTGCTGTTTACGGAAATATCGACGACCAAACGGTAAGAGCTGTATATCCTTTAAATAATCGTTTTACGATAGAAGGTGTAGATGTCTGGATAACGCATATTGGTGGGTATCCTGGAAAATATAATCCTAAAATTAGAAAAGAAATTACAGAAAATCCTCCGAAAGTTTTTATTTGTGGTCACTCGCATATTCTGAAAGTTATGCCTGATAAAGATTTAGGATTAATTCATTTAAATCCTGGAGCAGTTGGAAAACATGGTTTTCATCAAGTTAGAACGATGTTGCGTTTTGATGTAAATAACGGAAAATTAGAAAATTTAGAAGTAATCGAATTTAAAAAGTAAACTGAAAAATATATTTTAAATCAAAAATCAAACTAAAAATTAAAAGAAGTTCAAATTTGAACTTCTTTTTTTTATTTGGCTAATTTAAATTTTCTTAGAATTTCTTTAAACTTCGGATTTGTGATGTAATCTTTAAAATTATGTGATTTTTGACCAGTAAAATCTGTATAATCACAAAGTTGATATTGTTTTGAAATTTCTTCAAAAGTTTCAGGATTAAATCCAAAATCAGTTGAAGTAAAACTACTTGATAAAATTCCGGTTTTTCCTTTACCTAAAACAAAATCAGTATTATTAATCGTACTCGATATTGATTTTAATTGATCAGAAAACACTTTAAAGGATCCATCATCTTCTTTAAAATCTTTGACACCTATTGCTGGTGCAAGCATAATGCTATAAATTTTATTATTATTTTCTTTTAAAGGTTCAACTTTCTGAATATCCAAATAATGATGTTTTGTAGCGATACGTTTTTCAACCTCATTCAAAACTGGATTTTTAAGCGCACTCATTACAACTGCTGCTCCTCTACTATGCGAAATAATGTAAATTTCTTTGTTATTAACTGCGTTTAGAATTCTCCTTAATCCATATTCACCGGCCAATTGACTGTTGGTTGTTGCACTAACCCACACTTTTGCTGTCCCAAAAATATTATTAGATTTTAATCCATCCCAATAAAAATTAACCACTTCGTCTTTCTGATTATTAAGATCCATTAAAGTTCTTGCTTTATTATAATTCGTTAAACTTTCCATGTAATTGTTATTAATTCCATGTATAAAAATTATAATTCGCTTTTTATTTTTTACACGATCAGCAAAACCTTTTAATTGAGAATTTTCAAACTTTGTTAAATCATCTGTATTTCCATTCTCTGCTGCAATTTTCATTAATGAAAATTCTTTACGTGTTGCATTTCCTTTGGGTTGACCATATTTATCTTTCCACTGATTTGGAAAAAAATTCCCGTTTTGATCTACAAAAACACTTGTAATATTAGGGTTAATAAAATTATTTGGAACCTGTGATTGAGGCACATTGTGTGAAGCTGAACACGCTGTAAAAAATACAACTAATAAAATGTAATATATCCAGTTTTTAGAAATCATATAAAAAAGTCTTAGAATCATTTGACTTATCAAAATTCAATCCTAAAATTAATTGAAATTATAAAAATAAAAAACCGCTTGAAATATTTTTCAAACGGTTAACTATTTATGTATATAATGTATTTGTTAGTAATTGATAACGCCTGAACCTACTAATTCATCTCCGATATGCCAAGCACAAAATTGACCTTCTGTAATAGCAGATTGTGGATTTAGAAATTCAACATACATTCCTTCTTTTGCTTTGTGTAAAGTTGCAACTTGTAATGGTTGTCTGTAACGAATACGCGCCATAACTTCCATTGTTTCACCTTCTTTTAAAGCTAAATCTTCGCGTACCCAATGCACCTCATCTTCCTTGATAAATAAAGCCTTCTTTAATAAACCTGGATGATTTGCTCCTTGACCTGTGTAAATAATATTTTCATTAACATCAGTAGCAATTACAAATAACGGTTCCACTTTACCACCAACACCTAAACCTTTGCGCTGACCTCTTGTAAAATAATGAGCTCCTTGATGTGTTCCTACAATTTCGCCATCACCTTTTGTATAAGAAAAACCACGCGCTTCAAAGTCTAATGCTTCGTATTTATTATTAAAAGTTGGTATTTCTCTTTGGAAACCTTTCCAATCTTTAGCAATTTCAATTATATCACCTTTTTTAGCTTTTAATTGTTGTTGTAAGAATTCTGGTAAACTTACTTTTCCGATGAAACATAAACCTTGAGAGTCTTTTTTATCAGCTGTAACTAAACCTTGTTCTTTTGCAATGCGACGAACCTCTGGTTTTTCTAATTCACCAATTGGAAATAAAGCTTTTGATAATTGATCTTGAGATAACTGACATAAGAAATACGATTGATCTTTGTTATTATCTACCCCTTTTAGTAATTGAAATACCTCATTACCATTTGCATCAATTGTAGATGATTTACGAGCGTAATGACCTGTCGCAACATAATCAGCACCTAAATCTAAAGCAGTTTTTAAGAATAAATCGAATTTAATTTCGCGGTTACATAAAACATCTGGATTAGGTGTTCTTCCCTTCTCATACTCGTTAAACATATAATCAACAATACGTTCCTTGTACGATTCAGACATATCAATTACCTGAAAAGGAATTCCTAACTTTTCAGCAATCAATAAAGCATCTGCACTATCTTCGATCCATGGACATTCATCTTCCAATGTCACCGAAGCATCGTTCCAGTTACGCATAAATAAACCAATCACATCATAACCTTGTTCTTTTAAAAGGTATGCTGTAACGCTTGAATCTACCCCTCCAGAAAGTCCTACGACAACTCTTTTCATTCTATTAAATTTCAGAATGCAAAATTACAAAATATTATTAGATGCAGTCTTATCTTAAATCAATTAGATTAATTTTGATTGTTTATTATTGATAAAGAGAATAAATAATAAAATGCAAATTCCAGTTAGGAAAGGATAATACAAGTTGGAAATTACATCCACCGGAGAAACCATATAGGTGTTTTCTTGAGCAATTTTTGTTACTGCAACAGCAGCTAAAATCTGTGCGCCATAAGGAATAATCCCTTGTACAAAACAGGATACGGTATCTAAAATACTTGCTACACGTTTCGGTTCTAAATCATGTTTGTTAGAAATTTCTTTCGCTACACGACCTACAATTAAAATTGCAATCGTATTATTTGCTAAAGCAGCATCAGCCAAAGCTACTAATCCTGCGATACTTAATTCTGCCTGTTTTTTTGATTTAATATTCTTTGTTAATTTATCAATGATAAATTCTAATCCACCGTTAAAACGAATAATTCCTACAACACCACCAATTATTAAACATAAAATACTTAGCTCAAACATTCCTGTAAAACCACTGTTGATACTAGAAATTAAGTCTAAAAATGGAATTGATTTATAAAATATTCCAATTGCAACAAATGAAAGGATTCCGATTATTAAAGACCAAATCACATTAATTCCGCCAATTGCTAAACCGAAAACTAATAAATAAGGTAACAATAATATTAAATCATATTCTAATAAATTATTATTCACATTAGCCGTTTCAAATCTCTGAGATAGGAAATAATATAATATAATTGAAATAATAGCTGCTGGTAAAATTATTTTAAAATTCGCTTTGAACTTTGATTTCATATCAACTTCTTGCGTACGAGTTGCTGCAATTGTAGTATCAGATATAAAAGATAAATTATCTCCAAACATTGCTCCACCCACAATTGCTCCCAATAACATTGCCATAGATCCAGGAAGCATTTTTTCCATTTCAACAGCTATGGGTGCCAATGTTACGATTGTCCCGACTGATGTACCCATCGAAATTGAGATAAAACAGGCGATTAAGAAAAATCCTACTACAATAAAACTTGGAGGTAAAAAAGAAACAAATAAATTCACAGTAGATGTTACAGCACCTGTTGTTGATCCTAAACTTCCGAAAGCTCCAGCTAATAAAAATATTAAAATCATTAATATAATAGTCTCTTCTCCCGCTCCTTTGCAAAATGCTTCTATTTTACTATTAAAGCTAACTTTTGGGAATTGAATCATTGCGATGATTAAAGATACCATGAAAACGACAATAGCAGATACGGCGTAAAAATCGTTTAGAATTATAGATGAGGTGAAATAAATTAAAATAAATGCGATCAAAGGCAATAAAGCCCAAAAATTTCCTTTTTTAGTTGTCATAGTTTGTTAGTTTCCGAAAAAATTTCGACAAATATGAGATTTCTAGCCCAAAATTAAAAATCCCAATTTTTTTTAAATGTTATTAATTAAGTTTATTAAACTAAAGAACGGAATATCTTAAAAGATATTCCGTTCAACTGATTTTTTTTTCGGTTTATACTATATTATTTAGTAATTAATTTATTTGTAATTCGAATCGCTTTTTCATTTTTTTCATCAATCCAAGCTTGACCTTTTAACTTTCTCATTAAATTATCAATATTTCTCATGATAAAAATATTATACACTGCTTCAGAAAAATTTTTAGGTTTATGTGCTAAAGAACGTAAACTTACCGAAAAACCTGGTGTAATATATTTCATATAATGCCACCAACCTTCTGGCATGTATAGCATTTCGCCATGTTTTAAATCTGCCACCATTGGGTTAATATTTTTTAACGCTGGCCACTTGTCAAAATCCGGATTATCAAAATCTATATCTTCACGACATATTACTGAATATGGAATTTTATACATATATTTTGAATCCTTTGGCGGTACAATTACACATTTTTTCTCGCCTGCAAAATGAAAATGTAAAATGTTCGCCAAGTCAATGTCATAATGCATAAAAACATTAGAACCTTCTCCACCAAAAAATAACATTGGCATTGATTTGAATAAATTTAAACCCAAATCTGGCATTTTGTAATCTTTTTGCAACTCTGGGACTTGACTCATTAAATTATACAAGAAAATACGCAAATCTGTTGGTCCTTCATGCAAAAGATCAACATATTCAGACATTTTCATTTTAGCAACTGGTTCATTTACTTTTTTTGAATAATCTACTGGATCATTATTGTATAACGGTACAATTTTATCGCCAGCTACTTGTTTAATATATTCAAAATTCCATTTTTCATATGCTGGCCAATCTTCAGTAATTCGTTCAACAACTACTGGTTTTTGAGGTTTTACATAATATTTCTGAAAATCTTTTGCAGAAATTATTTCAACTCTTTCAACTTCAGTGAAATTAAATCCCATTGATAAAAAATTTACACAAAATTAATAAAGAATTTTGTTAAATTTTCTAATAATATTTATTCTTGTTGATCAAAATGAAAAAGAAAACTATAACTAACTATATGCGGTATTTTAGCCAATTTATAATTCTATTTTTAGGATTTTTACAATCAAGTCAAGCACAAACTATTTTTCCATATTTAGAAGTAAAAAATAATACTGATTTTGTTAAAATAAGTTCAGATTCTATTGATTCGAACTATCAATTCAACCACTTTTTAGGAGATATACAACATACTTTTTATTACAAAAATATATCCAATGAAACGATTGATTTACGATTTGTAGTTCCACAACATCATTCACAAAATGTATATCATTTATCTTCCAAGTATAATAATCAAGAGTCGAATTTATTATCTAAGCCGATTGTAACGGTTAGACAAGAAATTAAAAGTTTAAAATCTAAAAGTGGATACGATAATCAGACTAAAACTCAGAATTTAATTTTAAATCTAAATCAAGTTAAAGCTGGTGAAATGATTACAGTTTCTCTCAAAATTTCTAAAATAATTGAGACCAATACATTAGATTATGAATTAGAAATACCGGAAATAAAAACTATTCGTACCGAACAATTTACATCGTTAGGAATTGACGAAAAAATTGCTTCTCCAAAAAAAGCGAGTCAGACTTACAATTTCACTGGAAGTATTCCATTAAACACTGTATTGATCAACAAGAAAAATCCAACGATAAAAAAAGTTACACTTACCAATTGGGTTACAAATTCAAATTCTACTGCAAAAGAAAACATTTTATATAGTTATGATGCGAAACAAATCAATTCGGCTGTACAACATTTTACAGAAGATGGTTGTGATTATATTTTAGGAATAGTTCAACCACCGAAAGATCCAAAAATTATATATCCACGAGAGTATATTTTTGTTGTTGATGCTTCAGGATCGATGAAAGGACGACCAATAACTGAAGTTAAGAAAATGATGATTTCTACCCTTCGACAGTTAAAAACAGACGAATTATTCAACATCGTGTTATATGGTACGAATCAAGAAAATTTTGCACCAACATCAGTCGAAGCATCAAAAGAAAATGTAGAAAAAGCAATTTTGTACATTGAAAAAGAATATGGTCGCGGCGCAACAAAATTAAATGAAGCCATTGACAGGATACAAACCTTTAAAGCAAATTCAAACCATAATAGGATTATCACAATTATCTCAGATGGAGATTTAGATATTAATCAAAATTTACATCTTTCGATTAAATCACATTTAAAATCTGCACAATTTTTTATTTTAGGAATTGGTAATTCTATTGATTATCGTGCGATGAATTTTCTTTCGCTTACAACTGGTGCACAACCATTAGTTATCAACAACGAATACGAATTAGGTTTTAAGATAGCTCAATTTCAAAAGCAAATCCTTAGACCGTTATTAAGAAATGTTCAAGTTCAATCCAAAACAATTAATTTATCAGAAACTTATCCAAAAAACTTTAATGGTTTTTTATCTACAAATCCAATTCACTTTGTTTCGAAAGATTGTAAAAAAGTTTATCCAAAACAGCTAGAAATAACTGCTAAAAACGGGATTGATAATTACAATCGTAGCTTTGATATACAACGTGCGAATTCGTCAAATTTAACTGAAGCCATAAAATTTTATTGGGCAAAACAAAAGATTGATTTTTTATTAAAAGACGAAGATAGATGTGGCGAAATTTGCAAAAAAGATGGCCGTTACAGAAAAGAAATAGAAAAAATCGGAATGTCTTTTAATCTGTCAACTCCTTATACGGTTCTGATTCAAAACAATGACACCTCAAATTTTAATCAAGATTATGATTCTGATGGTGATGGAATTGCAGATTGGTACGACGAATGCATCAACGAAAAAGGTACTTTATTAACAAAAGGTTGCCCGGTTGATAAATTAGAAGGAAATTCGAAAGATGTGTATGTACAAGATTTCTCGAACGAATTAATTCGAACTGTTGAATTTGATTTTGACCAAACGATTATTCGAACTGTTGATTACCCAATTTTAGACCGAATTGTAAAAATAATGAAATCAAATCCTCATCTAAAATTCTACGTAGAAGGACATACAGATGCCATGGGTAGCAGTGAATACAACAAAAATTTATCTTTGAATAGATCTAAAGCTGTGGTGGAATATTTTACAAATAAAGGATTAGACAAAAATCGTTTTACTATTATTGGTAAAGGTGATACTGAATTAAAACATACGATGTGTAGACCAGCTGAAAATTGCGAAGCTTGGAAAAACTTACAAAATCGTAGAGTTGAATTTAAAATAAAAAAGGATTGAGTTTACACTCAATCCTTTTTTTATATTTTGATTTAATTTCTTAAGAAATACGCTCAATTAAAGCCATATAGAAACCATCGTATCCATTTTCTGATGGATAGTAAGTTTTATCGCTAATTAATTTATAATTATCATTATTTGCTAAGAATTTCTCTACTTGCTCTTGATTTTCAGAAGGTAAAATAGAACATGTTGCATATACCATTAATCCACCAACTTTAATGATTTTTGCATAATCATTTAAAATCATCGCTTGTGTTTCTCTAATACGATCTAAAAAGGCTTGATCTAATTTCCATTTCGCATCAGGATTACGACGTAAAACTCCAAAACCAGAACAAGGCGCATCAATTAATAAACGATCAGCAGTATTAGCCATCTTTTTAATTGTTTTAGCTTCAATTAATCTAGTTTGAACGTTTTGAACATCATTACGAGATGCACGACGTTTTAATTCTTTTAATTTCCACTCGTGGATATCCATTGCAATAATTTGCCCTTTATTTTTCATTAAAGAAGCAAGGTGTAATGTTTTTCCACCAGCACCAGCACACGCATCAACAACACGCATTCCTGGTTCTACACGTAAATATGGAGCAATCATTTGAGAACCGGCATCCTGAACTTCGAAAAATCCGTTTTGGAATTCATCAGTTCTAAAAATATTCGATTTCTCTTCTAATTCTAAAGCATCCTGATATTTAGATAAAACTTTCGTCTTAATTTGACGTTGCTTTAATAATCTCTGTAATTCTTTACGATCTGTTTTTAAAGTATTAACACGTAAAACAGTTGGTGCAGGATTATTCATCGCCTGAGCTTCCTCAATCCAACGATCACCTAATTCCTCTTTACCAACTTCAAACATCCAATCTGGATAAGACTCAGCTACTGCTTGATTTTTAGCAGATTGATGATGTCTTTTTAAAATTTCTTTATGATTAATACGAGCAAATTCTTCCCACATTGGTAACTTTTCCTCTGGATCTAAAGCGAACCAAGTTCCAACAAACTCCCAAATAGAATCTGGCGATAATGGTCTAGCCATTGCCCCTTCAACTAATCTTTTCCAACGTACTAAATCATAAACCGTCTCAGCAATGAATGCACGATCTCTTGCGCCCCATTGTTTATTTGATTTAAGGGTACGTTCAACTTCTTTATCTGCATATTTCCCCTCGAAGAAAATATTATTTAATGTATCGGTAATCCCGATGAACAAATTTTTGTACGGTAAAATCTTCATAATTCTGTGCAAATTTACAAAGACTAAATTGTTTTGTCTGTATCAATTTCATTTTTAAATGCTAATTTCACTTCTTCAGGTACTTCAACCACTTTATTTTGTGCATAATCAAAGGTTACGATACCTGTTTTTACTTTAGCAATTAATTTTTCCTTACAAGTTACTTTATAGAAAATATCAAAACTAACTCGCGTAAAATCTCCAATTGTAATTTCAATATCTAATTGATCATTATAATACGCTTGATTTTTGTATTCTATTGCAACATCTGCCATGATAATTCCAACCCCGGCTAATTCCAATTCACTCCAACCAAAATGATTTAAGAACTGTACTCGAGCTTCATGTATAATAGAAAGTACTTTATCATTAGCTAAATGATTTCCATAATTAAGATCAGTAATTCTTACAGGAATTGTTGTTTTGAAAGTGTATGCTGCTGGAAGATTTATTTTAATACGAGCCATTTTGTAGTGTAAATTTTAAGACTCAAATATAGTATAAAAAAGAAAGGGTTTTAGTTTTACAACTAAAACCCAATTGATTTTTAAACTTGCCTTCGCAAGCATAATTTAACATTAAAAAAAATCAATCTTACTCTCTACTACCTATTGCTAATTTATAACTGAAATTCTTAATTACAAAATATATACACAAAAAATATTAAGTTTTTTTGATTTTTTTATTGAAATACCAATTGATAGGTATAAACATCATAATGTTAAATTCTTACAAAATCCTCTATTTATAGTATATTGAATAAATTTATCTTTAAAAATTTGTAATTTGCGCTCTTAATTTTTCTTTATGGATTTGACTAGTTTTATTAAAAATTCTTTACCAACAGTATCTGAAAAATCTATTTTAAACGTAATTAAATGTTTAGAAGAGGATTTTACAATACCATTTATTGCGAGATACCGAAAAGAAATGACCGGAAACTTAGATGAAGTTCAAATTTCTACGATTAAAAAATTAAAATCTCAATACGACGAAATCATTAGTCGAAAACAATTTATCCTTGACACATTAAAGGAATTAAATGTTTTAACACCTGAACTTGAAGTAAAAATCAATAAATCTTTTGATTTAAATCAATTGGAAGATATTTACTTACCATACAAGAAAAAGAAAAAAACAAAAGCGACAATTGCTAAAGAAAAAGGATTAGAACCTTTGGCTAAAATCATAATGAAACAAAATAACATTAATGATTTAGATGAATTAATTGGTCGTTATATTTCTGATGAAGTACCTACTAACGAAGATGCTTTAGAAGGTGTAAACTACATCATTGCTGAATGGATTAACGAAAATGAATATGTTCGTTACCGTTTACGCGAAATGTTCAAGAAACAAGCTACAATCCAGTCCAAAGTTGTAAAAGCTAAAATCAACGAAGAAGATGCAAAAGTGTATTCGAATTATTTTGAACATGAAGAACCGTTAAAAAAATGTGCATCGCATCGACTATTAGCTATGTTACGTGGCGAACGTGAAGGTTACTTAAAAGTATCTGTTGATATTGATAAAAAAGATGCATATAAATTCCTAGAATACACACTTGTAAAATCTTTACAACCTGAAATTTCATGGATTATTGAAGAAGCAATTAAAGATAGTTATAAACGTTTATTAGCGCCTTCAATTTCTAATGAAGTTTTGAAAGAGGCAAAACATCAAGCTGACATTACTTCTATTGATGTATTTTCAAAGAATCTAAACCAGCTTTTATTAGCTCCTCCATTAGGTCAGAAACGTATTTTAGCTATAGATCCTGGATATAAATCTGGTTGTAAAATCGTTTGTTTAGACGAACAAGGCGATTTGTTACATAACGAAAATATTTATCCACACGCTCCTCAAAATGATAAAGTGGGTGCAATTAAAAAGCTAAAATCGTTAGTAAATGCTTATGCAATCGAAGCGATTTCCATAGGAAATGGAACAGCGTCTCGTGAAACAGAAAACTTGGTTCAGAATATTGCATTTGATCGACCATTAAAAGTTTTTGTTGTTAACGAAGCTGGAGCATCTGTTTATTCAGCATCTAAAATTGCTCGTGATGAATTTCCTGACAAAGATGTAACTGTTCGTGGAGCTGTTTCTATAGGACGTCGTTTGCAAGATCCGTTGGCTGAGTTAGTAAAAATTGATCCAAAATCAATTGGAGTTGGTCAGTATCAGCATGATGTAGATCAAACTTTACTAAAAAATGAGTTAGACGAAGTCGTAACCCTTTGTGTAAATAAAGTTGGTGTTAATGTAAACACTGCAAGTAAGCATTTACTGAATTATGTTTCTGGAATTGGCGAAAAATTAGCTGAGAATATCGTTATTTATCGTACTGAAAATGGCCCTTTTGAAAGTCGTGAAGAATTAAAAAAAGTTCCCCGTTTAGGTGGAAAAGCTTTTCAACAAGCTTCTGCTTTTTTACGAATTAAAGATGCGAAAAATCCATTAGATAATTCTGCTGTTCACCCTGAATCTTATCCAATAGTGAAAAAAATGGCGAAAGATTTAAAAGTTAATGTAGAAGATTTGATCCTAAATAATGAATTAATCGCTAAAATTGATATACATAAATATATAACTGACGAAGTTGGAATTCCGACTTTAGAAGATATTTTAAAAGAGTTAGAAAAACCAGGATTAGATCCACGATCTACAGCTAAAGTTTTTAGTTTTGATTCGAGATTAAAGAAATTTGAAGATTTAAGTCTTGGTATGAAAGTTCCTGGAATTATTAATAATATTACCAACTTTGGTTGTTTTGTTGATATCGGTTTAAAAGAAAATGGATTAGTTCATATTTCTAAAATCTGCAACGAATTTATTTCTGATGTTTCTACAAAAGTTCATTTACAACAACAAGTTGAAGTTACTGTAATTGGAATTGATGAAGAAAAACGTAAGATTCAATTATCATTGATTGATTAATGATGAATATAAAATTATTATTCACAATACTATTAACTAGTTTTTCGGTATTATCTATGGCTCAAGATTCAAATAAAAATGAATTTCAATCATTTATTAAAAAAGAAAAATTTAATTCATCAGTAAATGGTTTATCTGTACAAAGTTTAAATCAAATTGTAGAAAAAAAATTGAATCGATTAGCCAGTACGTTTGAGTTTATAAATAAAAGTAAAAATGTAGAAGATAAACATTATCTATATGCTATAAAGAAATTTGTTGATTCTATGAAGCCTTACGAAACAGATTTAAGCATTAACGATAAAACAATAATATCTAACTATATTGAAAATTTAATGGATATTGTACAACTCGAAAGCTCAAACGGATTGTTGAACCAATTTGTTTACGGTTTTGACCCAATAAAAAATAAAAAAAGCCACTTCAAAATTGAAGTGGCTTTTTTATAATAATCAATTATAATTTAGTCAAATTTTACTTTGTATTGTTTATCAAACTCTACTCTTTCCGCGTCTGATAATTTATTTCTCATGTATTTTACAGAATAACCACCAATCATACGAGCAACTGTATCATTTGGTTCTAACTTGTAAAACATCCAATCCGAAATCTTTTTATCATCAATAACAATAGTATCGTTTAATTTTACTTCTTTCGTTACTTGTGGTTGATTATCTACAATTCCTTTTAAAACGTTTCCATCTTGATGCACATCGCGAATCCACAAGTGTTCTTGTTGGCTACGATCACCATTTTTCACGACAAACTCTTCTTTAACAATAAAATTAGTCATTGTAGAATCTTTCATTTCTAATGCTAATTTAAAATCATCAAAAGTACGTCTAGCTTCTAAAGTTATACTATCTAGTTCTGCTAATTCTTTCTCCTGCTTTTCTAAACCTTTATAGGAATCTTTAGCAATATTTTTATTATCACAAGCTATCATTGCAAAACCTGCTAACAATATCAAAAATGTTTTTTTCATAGTTAAGGAATTAATATTATAAAGTTAAGTATTTTAATCAATATATGATAATTTTAGTTCTTTTGGCTTATTCTTTAGCCAGTTTTGATGTCCAAAATAACTCCATTTTTGATTAGCAATATTTACATCGGGATTTGTATATTGATAAAAACGACTTCCGTTAACAGAAACTTTACTATCAACAAATACTTTCACATTCTTGATTCCCTTTTTTTCGTAATCCGCTTTTACAAACTGCGCAAACTGCCAAATCATATCTGCTGAAATTCCAAATCTTTTCTCTTGTTTATACGTTAAATACGTTGAAAGATTAACCTTTTCTTTTGGTTGATATTTTCCTTTTTTATCAGGAATTGAAACATATACATGCACATCTGCCGCTTTTCTGCGCAACATCATTCGCCATGAAAGTCGATGACCTTCTTCAGTCCAAAAAACATTTCCTGGAATATGTAAATGACGTACAGGTAAATAAATTTGCCAAATAATAAATAGAACAACTATATACGAAAAAGCGATTCGACGAGTAGTAATTAATCCATCTTCATCATTACGATCCATCATAAAGGATTTTGTTTTAAAAAACATTTCCTGCACTTTTATAGGATCATAAAAGAAAATCATCATTGCTAAAGAAAAGAAAGGGAAAATTCCAATTCCAAACACAATGGAATTAAATAAATGGAAAAATATTGCACATTTTAATGCTATTCCTCGTGTACGAGGAGTTAACATTGCTGGAATGATTAATAAATCAAAAAAGAATCCTAACCATGCAATTACTTGAGAAAATTCTATACTTCCTATGATTTGCGCTAAGCCATTTAATTGATATTTATTACTCAACAAATATTGATATTGAACAAAATGTTGATTTAAAAAAACACCATTAAACCAATCTGGATATATTTTTTGTAATGCTGCAAAAGTGTAAACAATGAATAATTGAGCGATAAATAATACTCTTACCCAATTTTTACATGTTAATCGTTTTAATTTTGGGAATATTAAACTATCCAAGGATAAAAATTGATGAGCTGGCATCACCGTCATCATCCAAGAAACCAACATAAATAAGTAATAGTGGTTGTTATAGCTGGTTTTTTGCATAAAATAAGATAACAACCACATTATCGCAAAACTTATAATTGCAAATCTGTACAAACCTCCAATCGCAATAAAAATCCCTAACAATCCCATTATTCCGTAATAATAGACCATATTAGGACCTAAAAGATTGTTTAACCATTCAAATCCAATGAACGTGAAAGTCAATTTTGGTTCAACTAAATTTGTATTTACCCAACCTGTAAAAATTGCACCCCAACATTCAGCCACAATCAATAATCCAAATAAAATTCGGAAGATGACTAAAGGAGAATTATCAATTTTTCTAAATAAATATTCGCTAAACATGTTTATGCATTGTTTTGTGCTAATTTATAAATTTACACTAGGTGTATTGTTATACTTAACAATATATTTATTTCAAAAAAACGATGAGAAATATCCTTATTTACAGCTTTTCTAATTTGTTTGATTCTTCCGTTTAATTTATGATTGAATAAGTTACAAAAATCATTATTTTAATAAAATCGTTAACTCTGACTTTAGTTAAAATTTTTTAAAAGAAAATAATTTTCACTTTCGCTAATTACAATTCAAAAATTGCGAGTGTAGAAGATAAAATAGCATCAAGAATTTGATAGTTTTTAATCATTACTACTAAATTGAAATTTATTTAATATTTTCAACCTATTATAAATTTGATTAATTTTATGGATTTCCGAAAGAGAATTTAAGATGGAAATTATGATTAAAAAAGAGCATTTTTAATGTACAGGATTATTCTTCTTACAAATAAAATATTCAATAAGACAGTGGCTGAAACTAAGAAAAGTAATATAAAATTTCCATTTTCTATTGTGTCGATATAATCTCCTGCTTGTGGAAGGATATATGAAAAATTAATAAAGGAAAGTGCAATTCCTAAAACGTAATATTTTCTTTTAATAAAGATACTTATCAAAAAGAAAAATAAAGCAGACGTTCCTGTTAAAAATGCAAAAACATCATCATCACTTCCTGAAGAATGTATTTCTGTCACATATTTAAATCTATCGCCATCATCATATCCCAAACCTGTAGTATGATGTAGAAATAGATAACTTGTGATTAAAATAACAACGTAAAGAAATTCAATAATCGAAAAATGAATTTTCATTTTCTAAAAACCATTCTTGTATTTTTCTATAGAAGCTTCTATTTTTGCACGACGATTCGCAGGAGATGGATGCGAACTTTGATATTCCGGAACATTACTTCCGCCAGACGCTTCCTCTAAAATATGCATTACACCGATTAAAGCAGAAGGATCATAACCCGCTTGCATCATAAAACGTACACCCAAATCATCCGATTCTAATTCATCTTCTCGACCATATTTCATGTTGACCATATTAGCTACAACTTGTGCGTAATAAGCAGAGTTTACATCACCAGCCGCAACACCAGCTGCACCTGCAATTCCTTGCGTTAATTCTTGTTTAGACATTTGTTCAGCACTATGACGAGCAATTACATGTCCAATTTCATGACCTAAAACACCAGCCAATTGATCTTCACTTTCCAATCGAGATAATAAAGCTTCAGTAATAAAAATTGGTCCACCTGGTAATGCAAAGGCATTTACTGTACGATTGTCAGCCAATACATAAAACTGAAAAGGGTATTGCGTTTTACCAGCATCACTAGTTATTACAATTTTTTCCCCAACAGATTTAACCAATTGTTGATATTGTGCATTTTGAGATAAGCCGCCAAATTCTTTTGCCATTTGTGGTGCAGAATTTATTCCCATAGCTACTTCCTGATCCTTTGTTAAGGAGATATATTGCTTTTCTCCAGTAATTTCGTTTACCTCAGAACTAGCAAAATATTTTACAACAGAAAAGATAACTATAGCTGCTGCAACCAAAAATTTTATTGAAGATGAACCGCCTCTTTGCATAATATATTAGTGTTGGTTAAATTATTTTTTATGCCTTTTTTTCAAAATTTCGAGCACGTCTTTTAGCTCAAAACCTCTATCGTGTAAAGACATTAGGTAGTAAAAAAATACATCTGCCGATTCTTCTAAAAAAGCTTGATCGTCTTGCTGTGATGAGGCAATAACCATTTCAACAGCTTCTTCTCCCATTTTTTTAGCAATTTGCGATGTACCTTTTTGATGCACGCGTTTCATTTTTGATTTTTTCGCGTCCTGAAGCTTAGCTTCTTCCATCATAAGTTCTAACCTCTTCAAAAATGGATACTTTTTTTCCTTTTCGACTTCAGTAGTTTTAACGTTATTTAGATTATTTAAATCCATTGGTTTTGTTTTCCTTGAGTAAAATTAATTAATCAGAATATAAATTCAACAATTTATTTGCCAAAATGTAATTCAACTTTAAAAATTTGATATTAATATCCATATAAAAAATCTTACAATAACGGTATTACTCTTAGAAAAAAGCAATTTTTCACATCATATTTTACAAGTTCTATAACAATTTAAATTACTTAAAATACGTATTGTTATTGATGCTGTTATGCTAAAACAATAAGGTTCTACGACTTCTATATTATTTTTACGATATTCAATTTACGATTTTTCCTTTCAAATTTTAAATTGATTAGAAATAATCTTAAATTTACAATCTAATAAAACAAGCGCAAACAATGAATACAAACGACTTTTCCATTCGTCATATTGGAAATAATGCAAAGCAAGCTGCTGAAATGCTTGCTGTGATCGGGAAAGATTCTATTGATTCTTTAGTTGAGGCAACTTTACCTCAAAACATTAAATTAAAAAATCCTTTAGACTTACCTGAAGCTTTATCAGAATTTGAAGCAATTAATCATTTAGCTGAGTTAGCGTCTTTAAATAAGAAAGTAAAAAACTACTTAGGATATGGATATTACGGTACAATATTACCTGCTCCAATCCAACGTAATGTTTTAGAAAATGCTGGTTGGTATACAGCATATACACCATACCAAGCAGAAATCGCGCAAGGTCGTTTGGAAGCTTTATTAAATTTTCAAACTGCAATTTCTGATTTAACAGGTTTACCAATTGCAAACGCATCTTTATTAGATGAAGGTACTGCATGTGGTGAAGCTATGCACATGTTATTTGAATCTCGTACCAGAGATCAAAAGAAAAATAATGTAAACAAATTCTTCATCGCAGATAATTTATTTCCACAATCTGTAGCTGTTTTAGAAACTAAAGCACACGGTTTAGGAATTGAAATTGTTGTTGGTGATTTTGAAACTACAGAAATTACTGAAGAATACTTCGGAGCAATTGTACAATACATCGGAAAAGGTGGTCAAATTAACAACTACAAATCTTTCGTAGAAAAAGCGAATACTGTAGGCGTTAAAGTGGCTGTTGCTACTGATTTATTAGCTTTAACATTATTAACACCTCCGGGTGAATGGGGAGCTGAAATTGTAATTGGTACATCACAACGTTTTGGTATTCCAATGGGTTATGGTGGACCTCACGCAGCTTTCATGTCATGTACAGAAGATTACAAGCGTGTAATTCCAGGTCGTATCATTGGGGTTTCTCAAGATCGTTTAGGAAACTACGCTTTACGTATGGCTTTACAAACACGTGAACAACACATTAAACGTGAAAAAGCTACATCTAACATCTGTACTGCTCAGGTATTATTAGCTGTTATGGCTTCTTTCTATGCGGTTTACCACGGAAAAGATGGTTTAAAATTCATCGCAGAAGAAATTCATACAAAAGCTGCAATCTTACACGGAGGATTACAACATTTAGGCTACAACTTAACAAATACACATTTCTTCGATACAGTACAAATCGCTGTTGAAAATTCAGACGAAATCGTTAAGATTTTCGCTGATGAAGAAATTAATGTAAACGGATTTGAGCAAGGTAAAATCTCAATTACGATTGACGAAATGACTTCTGAAGAAGACATTTTCGAAATCTTAAGTGTTTTTGCTACAATTAAAAATACTGAAGATGGATTTGAATTTGAGGTTGATGAATCATTCTTACCTGCAGATTTAATCAGAACTTCTGATTTCTTAACTCATCCAAACTTCAACTCATACCATACAGAAACTGAGTTAATGCGTTACATCAAACGTTTAGAGCGTAAAGATTTAGCTTTAAATCAATCGATGATTGCATTAGGTTCTTGTACGATGAAGTTAAATGCAGCGACACAATTATTACACATGTCTTGGGAAAGAATGGGTAATGTTCACCCATTTACACCAAAAGAACAAGTAGAAGGATACCAAACATTAATCAAAAACTTAGAAGATTATTTATCTGAAATTACAGGATTTGATGCTACTTCTTTACAACCAAATTCTGGTGCACAAGGAGAATATGCAGGTTTAATGGTTATCCGTTCTTACTTTGAATCTAAAGGTGAAGGGCATCGTAACGTTGCTTTAATTCCACAATCTGCACACGGAACAAACCCTGCTTCTGCTGCAATGGCTGGTATGAAAGTAGTTGTTGTGAAGAATTTAGAATCTGGTGAAACTGATTTAGAAGACTTAAAAGCAAAATGTGAGTTACACAAAGATAACTTAGCTGCTTTAATGATTACATACCCTTCTACTTACGGAGCTTTCGATAGCAATATTGAAGAAGTTACTGAAATGATCCATGCATACGGTGGACAAGTTTATATGGACGGTGCTAATATGAATGCTCAGGTAGGATTAACATCTCCTGGAAATATTGGTGCAGACGTTTGTCACTTAAATTTACACAAAACATTCGCTATTCCGCACGGAGGTGGTGGACCTGGAGTTGGACCAATTTGTGTTAAATCACACTTAGCTCCATTCTTAGGATCTTCTCCAATTATCGAAACTGGAGGAAAAGAAGCTACAAATACATTCGCAGCTGCGCCTTACGGATCTGCATTTATTTTACCAATTTCTTACTCTTACATTTTAATGTTAGGAGCTGATGGTTTATTAAAAGCAACGCAAGGAGCTATTTTAAATGCAAACTATATGAAAACGCGTTTAGAAGGTCACTACGATATTCTTTACACAAACGGAAACAATGTAGTTGCTCACGAATTTATTTTAGATTGTCGTCCATTCAAAAAAGTTGGTATCGAAGTTACAGATATTGCAAAACGTTTAATTGATTACGGATTCCACGCTCCTACGGTTTCTTTCCCAGTTGCTGGAACTTTAATGGTTGAGCCAACAGAATCTGAAACTAAAGCTGAATTAGATCGTTTTTGTGATGCTTTAATTGCAATTCGTCAAGAAATTGATGAAGTTGCTAACGGAGATTTCCCAGTTGACAACAACGTTTTACACAACGCACCTCACCCTCAGCATTTATTAACAGCTGATGAGTGGGATTATCCTTACACTCGTTCAAAAGCTGCATTCCCATTAGAATGGGTTCGCGAACGTAAATTCTTCGCTACTGTATCTCGTATTGATGATGCTTACGGAGATCGTAATTTAATGTGTACTTGTGCTCCTGTAGAATCTTACATCGAACAAGATTAAACAAAATAGAAATCAAAAAAGGATGAACTATTGTTCATCCTTTTTTTTTTTGAATAAATACTTTAGATTACTAAAAAAATCCGTTCATTTTATGAACGGATTTTTTATTTAATTTATTCCTTTTTTCTTGTAATAATTTGCAAAAAGTCGCATCACAATATATATGATTGCTAAATAGAATTTCTTTTCATAAAATAATTCTAAACCTTTAATAGGAAAGAAATTTTCTGACAAAAAGCCAAAAAGTAATATCACTAAAATTGCGATACTTGCTGTATTTAATATTTTAACCATTTTATTTATTGTAAGAAGGTTTGATTCCTTTCTTCATTAATTTATTTGAAACACGACCTACACCTTCTGTAATTGCTGATAAATTATCCATGTCAATAACTTTAAATTCGTCACTTGGTTGATGATAATGTTTTGCCGTTTTCATGTTTACAGAAGATAACGAATGAGAAACAACTCCTTTTTTATAAAAGTGAACATTATCTGAACGCATGAATAAATTTTGACCTAAATAAGGATCGTGATTTACAGAAAATGTTTTACAAGTATTTTCATTCATAATCTTCATTAAATCTGAACGATCACTACCAGTTAAATACACTTTTCCTAAACCAAATTCAGAAATTGTACCTAACATTTCTAAATTATACATTACTTCCATTTTAGGTAAATATGTTGCAAAATCTGGATTTTCTACTAATTTTCCAGAACCAATTAAACCAATTTCTTCAGCATCAAATGCCATATACATAATTGTTTTCTTTGGTTTCTTCTTTTTATAATAATCAGAAATAGCCATTACAGCAGATGTTCCACTGGCATTATCATCAGCTCCATTAAAAATTTTATCTTCCCCTTTGCCATTATTTCCAACATGATCAAAGTGAGCACCGAATGCTACAATTTCATCAGATTTTCCTTCTTGAATTCCACAAACATTATAACCCGTTTTTTCTTTATGCTCGAAAGTAATTAGGAACGAATCTCCAACACAAGGTTTAAGATTGTTATTTTTAAAATGCGCCGCAACATAGTCTGCCGCTTTTTTAGCACCTTCTGTTCCAAACATACGTCCTTGCATATCGTCAGATGCTAAAGTTTTTACATATTCTGTTTGTTTCTCTTTAGAATATTGTGCATTAACGAATGATCCAAAAACTCCTGCGATTAAAAGAAATGTGAATTTATTCATGATGTTATTTTATTTGTTGAAAGATAACTAATTTATATTAAACTAGCCGATATTACTTAGATGATAAGTTATCGTTTTCACTGCTTTTTATCGAACATCAAGTCTTTTACTTTTTCTTTATCTTCTTTCTCATGATTTAAATCGAACATGGTCCCGAAAACACGATCCCAAAAAGTATTAGAAACACCAAAACCTAATTCTTCGTTTTTATAATGATGTAAATGATGATTTCTCCATAATGGTTTCATGAATTTGAAAGGTGGTGCTACAGCATGAATCAAATAATGCATCGATGCATAAAGTAAATATCCAATCATAAATCCCGGGAAAAAAACAAATACATATTTTCCTAATAGAAAATATTGAATAGAGAATATAATCGTAGCTAAAATTAAACTTGGAATTGGAGGCATGAATAGTCTTTGCTTATCTCTTGGATAATGATGGTGATTTCCATGGAAAATATAAACTAAACGTTGAAATTTTGGATGTTCGGTTGCCCAATGAAATAAAAATCGATGAGCTAAATATTCAAAGAAAGTCCAAAATAGGATTGCGCCTATAAAAAGTCCAATCATTAATCGAATTGAAAACTCATATTGAGAATAACCTGTATATAAAATATATGAAAGAATTGGAATATACATTCCCCAAATAACAGCAGGATGACCTTTTGTTAACATTTCTAAGTACTTATTCTCAAAAAGTTGTGCTTGTCCTTTATTATTAATCTTTTCAAATTTCATGATTTAGATTTTTAATTATCTTAAAATTAATCAATTACATTTAATTTTTAAATAAATAATGCACAAAAAAAAACTCCAAGAAACTAATCTTGGAGTTTTATAAAATATAATGTAAAATTTATTATCTAGCAGACATTTCAACGTAATCGCGAGTCGCAGCACCAGTATATAACTGACGTGGACGTCCAATTGGTTGATTAGTTTGACGCATTTCCATCCATTGTGCAATCCATCCTGGTAAACGTCCTACAGCAAACATTACTGTGAACATATCAGTTGGGATATCTAACGCTTTGTAAATAATTCCTGAGTAGAAATCTACATTTGGATATAATTGACGTGATTTGAAATAATCATCCTCTAAACAAGCTTGCTCTAATCCTTTAGCAATATCTAAGATAGGATCATTAATACCTAATGTTGTCAATACGTTATCAGCAGCAACTTTGATAATACGAGCACGTGGATCGAAGTTTTTGTAAACACGGTGACCGAATCCCATTAAACGGAATGGATCTTCTTTATCTTTAGCTTTATTAATGAATTTAGCAACATCTCCACCATCGTTTTGGATAGCTTCTAACATTTCTAAAACTGCTTGGTTAGCACCTCCGTGTAATGGTCCCCATAAAGCAGAGATACCAGCAGAGATCGATGCAAAAATACCTGCATGAGAAGAACCTACTAAACGTACAGTTGATGCAGAACAGTTTTGCTCATGATCAGCGTGTAAGATTAATAATTTATCAAATGCATCAACAATTACTGGATCAGCTTTGTAACCTTCAGTACCATCATTGAATAACATTTGGTAGAAGTTTTCTACGTAAGATAAAGAACTATCTGATTTAGTTAAAGGTAAACCTTTAATTTTTCGTTGAGTCCAAGCAGCGATTACAGGGAATTGTCCTAATAAAGTAACTGCAGCATCATACATTTCTTCCTCAGTAGCAACGCTAATTTTCTCAGGATTAAAAGCAGATAAAGCAGATGTTAAAGATGATAAAATTCCCATTGGGTGAGCACCTTGAGGGAATGCATTTAACATTTGAACTAACTCTTCAGCAACTTCAGTATTTTTTCTAATATCAGCTACAAATCCGTCTAATTCTTCTTGTGTTGGTAATTCTCCTTTTAATAATAAGAACATTACCTCCTCAAAATTAGATTTATCTGCAATTTGTTCGATTGGATATCCTCTATACAATAACTTTCCTTCTTCACCATCTAAGAAAGTGATTTTAGATTCACAAGATCCCGTGTTTTTGTAACCTGGGTCCATTGTAATTAATCCTGTTGCACCTCTTAACTTAGAAATATCAATAGATTTTTCGTCCATTGATCCTGTTGAAACCGGAAGCTCCAACTCCTTTCCATCGTAACTTAATACTACCTTGTCTGACATTTTTTAGTTTATATTATTTAACGCGTAATTTACAATATATTTTATTAATTCCGGACTGATAAATATCAGTGTTAGAATTACACTATCGCTTTACTTTGAAAGCTTTCAAACCTGGGTATATTGCAGTTTCACCTAAGATTTCTTCGATGCGTAATAGCTGGTTGTATTTTGCCATACGATCTGATCTTGAAGCTGAACCTGTTTTAATTTGCCCAGTATTTAACGCTACTGCTAAATCAGCAATTGTTGCATCCTCAGTTTCCCCTGAACGGTGAGACATTACTGCAGTATAACGCGAATTTTGTGCCATCTGTACTGCTTTAATTGTTTCTGTTAACGTTCCAATCTGGTTAAATTTAACTAAGATTGAATTCGCTGTTTCTTCATCAATAGCTTTTTCTAATTTTTTAACATTTGTAACTAATAAATCGTCACCTACTAATTGTACTTGGTCTCCAATTTTATCAGTTAAAATTTTCCATCCATTCCAATCGTTTTCGTCCATACCGTCTTCGATTGAAATAATTGGATATTTCGCTGATAATTCAGCTAAATACGCTGCTTGTTCTTCAGATGTACGGATCGCTCCTTTCTCACCTTCAAATTTTGTATAATCGTATTTCCCGTCTACATAGAATTCTGATGCAGCACAATCTAAAGCAATCATAATTTCTTCTCCTGGTTTGTAACCAGCTTTTTCAATCGCTTGCATTACTGTATCTAAAGCATCTTCTGTACCATCGAATGTAGGAGCAAATCCTCCTTCATCACCAACTGCAGTAGATAATCCACGATCATGTAAAATTTTCTTTAAAGCATGAAAAATTTCAGTTCCTTTACGTAATGCATCAGAAAATGATGTTGCTACAACTGGCATAATCATAAATTCTTGGAATGCAATTGGAGCATCTGAATGTGAACCTCCATTTACAATATTCATCATCGGAACTGGTAATGTATTTGCATTAACTCCTCCGATGTAACGGAATAAAGGAAATCCTAATTCTTCTGCTGCAGCTTTAGCAACTGCTAATGAAACTCCTAAAATTGCATTAGCACCTAATTTAGCTTTATTTTCAGTTCCATCTAAATCAATCATAACTTGATCGATTAAATTTTGTTCGAAAACTGAATATCCAACTAATTCTGGAGCAATTATTTCGTTTACGTTTTCAACTGCTTTTAATACTCCTTTTCCTAAATATAAATCACCACCATCGCGTAATTCTACTGCCTCGTATTCACCTGTAGACGCTCCAGACGGAACCGCAGCTCTTCCTAAAATACCAGTTTCTGTAACTACATCAACTTCTACCGTAGGATTACCACGTGAATCTAAAATTTGTCTTGCGAAAATGTGAGAAATAATGCTCATAGTTTGTTATGTTTTGTTTGATAATAAATTAATCTTTCAAAAATAACGAATATGTACTTTCTATACAACGAAAATAGAATTTTTTAAATTTTTCCGAGGCAAAAGGTAATCAATATTTTCTATTCATGCATAACATTTATTAAAATTGAAATACAATTATGTAAAATAGTTATACAATAACACTGAAGTGATTAATTTAGTTTAATGATTTAAAAACCTACTGTCTTAAACGAATAAAATTCGATTAAATTTTATATTAATTGGTAATAAAAAGTTGATCTCCACTACGTACAGCTTGGTAAGTTCTTGGAGCACGATTTGCAACTTTTGTTGGTTGGCCTGTTGTTAAAATCCATTCCGAACCATCTTCTTCACAATACATTTTAATGTCATCTATTACCTGAATTGTAGTTTTTGCAGTTGGGCAAATATGTGGTGCATTACGATCGTAAGCCTTAAAACCTACCCCTGTATTTACGACAATCAAACCTCTAGTTCCGGTATTTACACCTTCCAAATAAATCCATCCACCTGGATTATTTAGGTTTACATATAGCGGTAAGTTTAGATTAATTGTTCGACTTACAGTTGTCATAGGCACACAACTTACAGCTCCATCATCCGTATTACAGGAGAAAGTAAGTGATACAAATAATATGAATAAAACCTTATTTAGAATCGTTTTAATAAACTTCATAATTTTTAATTTCGAATAAAATAATTACTATCTTTGCTTCAATAGTCCTGCACATACTTTGTTATGCGTAGGATTATTTATTTTTTATGAAATAACGAAAAATTTTACAACTAATACATTATTATGGCAAATATACAATATGTAACAAAAGAAGGTTTAGACAAACTTCGTGCAGAATTACACGAGTTGGAAACATTTGAACGTCCAAAAATTTCGCAACAAATTGCTGAAGCTCGTGATAAAGGTGATTTATCTGAGAATGCAGAATATGATGCGGCAAAAGAAGCGCAAGGTTTATTAGAAACTCGTATCGCACGTTTAAAAGAAAACATCGGGAACTCTAGAATTATTGACGAAAGTAAATTAGATGCTTCTAAGGTTTCTATTTTATCTATTGTTAAAATTAAAAACTTAGCAAATAACCAAGAAATGGTTTATACATTAGTTCCAGAAACGGAAGCTGATTTAGCTAAAGCACGTATTTCTGTCAACACTCCTATTGCTAAAGGTTTATTAGGAAAATCTGTAAATGATGTAGCAGATATTACATTACCGAATGGTATGACTTTAAAATTCGAAATTTTAGAAATATCTTTGAGCTAAAATTTAAAATATAAATTTTATGGCTAGCATTTTTACAAAAATCATAAACGGAGAAATTCCATCTTACAAAATCGCAGAAAACGATCAATACATTGCTATTTTAGATGCTTTTCCTTTAGTAGAAGGACATGTATTAGTAATACCTAAGCAAGAAGTTGATAAAATCTTTGATTTAGATAAAACAACCTATTCTGGTTTAATGGATTTCGCATATGATATTGCACAAGCCATAGAAAAAGCAATTCCATGTCTTCGAGTGGGTATTGCTGTTGTAGGGTTAGAGGTACCACATGTACACTTGCATTTGGTACCACTAAACTCGATAGATGACATTAACTTTAAGAATCCTAAACTTCAGTTAGATTCAGATCAAATGTCAAGAGTCGCAGAAAAAATCAAATCATCTTTATAATTTATAAAATGAATAAATACATTAAATTAGTAATCGCCGCTGTATTAGTAGCTTTAGCAATATTTTTATTTGTTGAACGAGAATACGGTTGGGGATTTTGTGCTTTATTAATAGCTGTATTTCCAGTTATTTTTTACTTTAGAAACGAAAATATTTTAATTGCATTTTGGTTTTTACGCAAAGAAGATATGCCTAAAACGAAAAGCTGGTTAAATAAAATTACTAATCCAGACACGCAATTAATCCCTAAACAATTAGGTTACTTTAACTATATGAAAGGAATCGTTGCTGCGCAAGATAACGATTTAGCTGGTTCTGAAAAATACATGAAAGACGCTTTGAATTACGGTTTATCTTTTGATCACGACCGTGCAATGGCTAATTTATCTTTAGCGGGCGCTGCAATGTCTAGAGGTAAAAAACGTGATGCTGAAACTTATATTAAAGAAGCAAAGAAAAACGATACGAAAGGAATGTTTAGTGATCAGATAAAAATGATGAACGACCAAATGAAACGTTTTTCAAATGTAAATGTAAATCAATTACAGAATCCAAACATGCGTCAAAGAGGACGTAAATTTTAATTATAATGGATTTAAACGAAATTAATTTTCAACAACCATCTAATCAAGAGAAGTGGAAACAAATCGAAGGATTTTTTGAAACTAACTTCACAGACGGTGAAACTCCTGATTTAGATACAATTTTGTTTTTAATCGGTGTTCAAGAATTAGGGCAAGGAAAAAAGAAATTCAAAAAAGACGATAAATTAAACCTATTGCATATCGCAGTTTGCCGCGTATTAGAGCCTTTTGGTTTTTATCGTTTTGATGGATTAGATCCTGATGGATGGCCACACTTCGAACTACTTGAAGAATTGCCTCCGCTTAAAACAAATGAGCAAACATTATTAATGAAACATGCGGTTATTCAATATTTTGAAGACCAAAAAATAATAAACTTCGAATCTTAAGATTCGAAGTTTTTCTTTTTATATAATTCAACTACAACTTTATCGGTTTCCAAAGTCATTTCGTTTGGATCTAATTCTTCAATTGGTTTCCAAATTAATTCTTCAATATCTTCATCCATAACTTTCAGTTCTTTTAAAGCCTCTTCTGTAATTGTTGCTTTATAATAAATCAAAAGAATCTGTTCAGCTGGATTAAAAGCATTTTGCTGAAAAAAATCTTGTGTATAAAAATGTTCTCCAATTTCTACTTCAAGATTTAGTTCTTCTTTAAATTCACGCAATAAACAATCTCGTGTGCCTTCACCAAACTCTAATCCTCCTCCTGGAAACTTGTAAATTAATTGATTTTGAAAAGGCTCATGTATGATTAAAACTTTGTTTTGATGTTCCAATAAAGCATAAACACGAACATTAAATGGCTTACTCATAACTAAAATTTTTAAAGGCAACCATCATCTCTCGTTTACCTGGTGGACCTGGTCGTTTTTCAATCCTAAAACCATTCGCTTTCATTCCTCTTTTAAAAGTTCCTTTTGCTGCATAAGTTGTTATTACACTACTATCTTTTGTCAAATTAGCAACAATAGTAAGTAATTCTTCTTCCCATAAATCTGGCTGAACTTGAGATCCAAATGCGTCAAAATAAACTAAATCAAATTCATTAACAGTATAATCTCTTAACTCGAAGAAATCTTTTTCTAATTTTTTTAAAGTAAAATATGGTGATATTTCTTCTTCATTTTCCCATTCGGAAGTAAACATTTTTTGATAATATTCATAAAATTCACTTCTTCTATTTTCAAACTCTGGATAAAATTTAAAAACGTCATCAAAGTAATTTATATTTTCAAATTCTTGCGCAGAAATTGGATATTTTTCAACTCCAACATAGTTAATTTTCAACTGTTTTTTTTCCGATTCTAATAAAGATATAAAAGAATTTAATCCTGTTCCGAGTCCAATTTCCAGAATTTTTATTGGTTTTTTTATGTTATAAAAGAAATATAATCCGTTATTTATAAAAACATGGAAAGCCTCTTGTACAGCCCCATGAATAGAGTGATACGTTTCATTTAGATCTTCAATATGAATGGTTTTTGACCCATCTTCTGTTTCTACGATTATTCGTTTCATAGGGTCAAGTTATGAATTTTATTATGTTTTAGAGCAAATAAAACGTATATTTGGTATCGCAACAAACAAAATTTACACTTCAATGATTATAGAGAAAATTGCTGAATCTAGATTTAACGATTCAGTATTTGAGTCTAAAGTTTTTGGTAAAAACTTTACTGACCACATGCTTGTGGCAACATATAAAGATGGAAAATGGAGCGAACCTAAAATTATGCCTTACGGGCCTTTAGAATTTTCTCCTGCAGCAATGGCATTCCATTATGGGCAAGCTATTTTCGAGGGAATGAAAGCTTACAAAAATGAAAATGAAGAAGTTTTCATTTTCCGTCCAGACAAAAACTTTGAACGTTTTAATTTATCTGCAAAACGTTTAAGTATGCCTGAAGTTCCAGCTGAAATTTTTATGGATGGTATTAAAACAATTGTAGACTTAGACCGTCAATGGGTTCCTAAAAATTACGGGACTTCTTTATATTTAAGACCTACAATGTTTGCTACTGAAGAGGCTGTTTCTGCAAGATCTTCTCATGAATATATGTTCGTAATTTTAATGGCTTACGCACCATCATATTACGAAAAACCATTATCAGTAAAAATCGCTGATTTCTATAGCCGTTCTGCTCAAGGAGGTGTAGGTTTCGCAAAATGTGCTGGTAACTATGCCGCTTCATTCTTCCCAACGGAAGAAGCTCAAAAAGAAGGATACGATCAAGTGATTTGGACAGATTCTATCGAACATAAATACATCGAAGAAGCTGGTACAATGAATGTTTGGGTTCGTATTGGTGATAAATTATTAACAGCTCCAACTTCTGAGCGAATTTTAAATGGTGTTACTCGTGACTCTTTATTAAATTTAGCTAAAGATATGGGATTAGATGTAGAAGTACGTCCAATCGAAGTTGCTGAAATGTACGAAGCTTACAAAAATGGTCAATTAAAAGAAGTTTTTGGATGTGGAACTGCAGTTGTAGTAAACTCTTATAATGCTATTGGATTTGGTGAAGAACGCGCTGAAATCGGTATTTTACCAGATGAGGAATCTTACGCAGTACGCCTTAAAACAGCCTTACGTAATATTCAGTACGGTTTAATCGAAGATCCTTACGGATGGAGAATTAAAATTGAAGAAAGTGTAACTGCTTAATTTTAAGTTTTACAATATAATAAAGCTGACATTTTATATGTCAGCTTTTTTTTGGCACAATTTTTATTATTAGGTAATACAAAGTACTATCTTTATAATATGAATATAATTCAAAAATTTTTAGTGATTTGCTCTGGCAGCAGCACAGAAATATTAAAGAAAACTCCAACAGATGTTAACAAGCATGTTGGTATTGGCGGTGTAATTCTTTTTACAGGTATTTTAGCCGCACTTTCATCTGGATATGCGCTCTATACTATTTTTGATAATATGTATGCAGCTATTGGCTTTGGTTTCCTTTGGGGTTTAATGATATTTAATTTAGACCGATATATTGTTACTTCTATGAAAAAACAAGGCAATTGGTTCAGACAATTTTTCATTGCCTTACCAAGAATTTTAGTTGCAGTGTTATTAGGAATTGTTATTTCAAAACCATTAGAATTAAAAATTTTTGAAAAAGAAATTAATAAACAATTAAATGTTATTGTAAATAGAAACAAAGCTGAATTACAAAAAAGTATTGATGCGAGATATACTGATTTAGCTAAACCAGTAGACGAAGAACGCAAAAAGATTTTTGCTCAAATTGATTTACTTCGAAATGAATATAATTTAGCTTCATCCGAGTTAGAAAAAGAAGTTGTTGGAACACAAACTGAAACGACGACAGGTCGAGAAGGTTACGGTCCAAATGCTAAACGTAAGGCTGAATTAAAAGAGCAAAAATTTGCAGAAATGCAACAATACGCTAATCAAATGAAACCTCGTTTGGAAGAATTAAATAAAGAAATTGATGGTTTAATTAAACAAAAAGAGAAAGAATTAGCAGATGCGAAACCAACAGAAGAAAATTACAATGGTTTTGCTGCTCGTATGCAAGCCTTGAATGAATTAGGCGCAAATAATCCTATTCTTGGCACTGCAGCTATATTTATCGCTTTAGTATTTATTTCTTTAGAAACAGCTCCAGTTCTCGTAAAATTAATTGCTCCAAAAGGGCCTTACGATTTCTTGTTAGAAAAACATGAACATAGTTTTAAAATTTTTGCGAAAGAAAGTATAGAAATTATGGACATTAAATCGGAACGACGAATTCAGAAAGAAATAAGCCAAATATAATTTTTATAATCAACGTTCAAATTGTTTATCTTTAAACAACTTGAACGTTTTTTTTTATGAATAGAAGAGAATTACTTAAATCCATTGGCCTTTCAACTGTTGCTTTGCCTTTATTAAGCGCAGCTTCTAATTTTACTTCAAAAGCCATTCAACCATCTGGGTTAAATTTTAAATTTGGAGATCTTGATTTATTTTTATTTTCGGATGGTACAAATATTTTAAAAGAACCATTTCCTTTAATTGCTCCTAATAAAACTGAAAAAGATTTTCTTAACGCAACAAAAGAATGTTACTTAGATCAGCAACCTATTGCATTTTCTCTGAATATTTTATTGATTAAAAAAGGAGAAAAATACATCTTATTTGACACTGGTAATGGTTTAGGAAAAAATGAAAATGTCGGAAAATTATTGGAGCAAATGCAAGCAACTAATATTCCAGCTCATTTAATTACAGATGTCATTCTTACACATGCGCATGGTGATCATATTGGTGGAATTTTATTACCTGACGGAAGTTATGCTTTCAAAAATGCAAATTATTACATCGCCCAGAAAGAATTTGATTTTTGGATGCAAGAAAATAATCAATCAACTAAGAATATTCTTGAAAAAATTCAGACCAAACTTACTTTAATAAATCAGGATGATATTTTATTTGATTGTATAAAAACAGTCGAAATTCCGGGACATACTCCAGGACATTTGGCTTTCGAGATTGCACAAAACGGAAAAGTTTTAAAACATATTGCTGATGCTGTTCATTCGCCTATTTTGATTCGTTATCCTGAATATGGAATTAAATATGATAGAGATTTTGACCTTGCTGTATCAACTCGCATAAAAGTTTTAGAAGAGGCTTATCAAAAAAGACAGATTATTGTAGCAATGCATTTGCCTTGGCCAGGAATTGGTTATATTGGTAAAAGAGATGGTAAGTATGATTGGATTCCGCTTTCGTTTGGTTCAAATTTGAAACAAATTCAATTATAAGAAAAATCCTTTTCGTAATTTTGCGACAAGAAAAGAGATTATGTACAAAATTGAGATATACGGTCAAGATAAAGAAGAACTTTCTATTGATTTAGAACAAGTAGTTCAACCAATTCAAACAATTGAAGGTTATTCTTGGAAAATCCTTTGGATTGACGGAGAAAGTGAAACGGACGAATATTCTGTTTTCGAATTACAAGAAGTTATTGATCAACAAGATGGGATTATTGTAGATTATGAAGCGTTAGTTAACTTAAGCCATAAAATGGAAACGGTTACTGAAGCTTTAATCATCGGAGATCGTAACGAAAAAAATCTTTACATAAATATTGAAGATGAAAATTTATACGATAACGAAGTTGTGTTAGAATTGGTAAAAGATTCGCATTGGCAAGTGATCGCAAAAGAGCAAATCATCATCGATACATTTAAAGTTGAATTTCCTTTTAGTGAAATAATCGATTAAAAATAAAAACCTCGAAGTCATCTTCGAGGTTTTCTTATTTTAATACTTCCCTTTTAAAGCATTATAAATTTGTAATGTTTCTTTAGCTTCTTTTACATCATGCACACGCAAAATTTTTGCACCTTTTTGCAAAGCAACCATATTTAAAGCAGTTGTACCATTTAAAGCATCTTGTGGTGTTGATCCAAACATTTTATAAATCATCGATTTTCTTGAAATTCCGACCAACAAAGGATAATCTCCAAATCCTAAAACTTCCAAATTATTAAACAATTCATAATTATGTTCTAACGTTTTAGCAAAACCAAAACCAGGATCTAAAATAATATCATTCACTCCTACCGAACGTAGTTTTGCAATTTTTTCAGAAAAATATTGATTTACCTCTAACGTAACATCATCATACGTCGGATTATTTTGCATCGTTTGCGGCGTTCCTTTCATGTGCATCAAAATGTACGGAACTTTTAAATCTCCAACTGTTGCTAACATATTTTCGTCTAACTCGAATCCAGAAACATCATTAATTATAGATGCTCCTGCAAGAATGGCTTCTTTAGCGACATTCCCACGAAATGTATCAATCGAAATAATTAAATCCGGATATTTCTCAGCAATTTTTCTAATCACTGGCGCTGTTCGGTCAATTTCTTCTTGTTCAGAAACAACTTCAGCACCTGGCTTGGTAGAATAACCACCAATATCCAGAAAATCAGCTCCGTCTTTTAGATGTTTTTCAACCTTTTGGAAAATTAAATCCATTGAATGATTGCTACCTCCATCATAAAAAGAATTTGGAGTTGTATTCAGAATTCCCATAATTTTAGGTTCTGATAAATCGATTAATCGACCATTACAATTAATTGTCATATCTTAGAAGTTGTATACTTTAATGAATTCTAATATTTTTGAATTCGATAACGAAATTATGAAAAATACGTCAAAACAATTCAATGAAATAATTGCCCAATGTAGGGATTTATATACAAAAAAATTACAAGATTACGGAGCTGCTTGGCGTGTATTGCGTTTACCGTCTTTAACAGATCAAATTTTTATCAAGGCGAGTCGTATTAGAACACTGCAAGAATCTACTGAGCGAATGGTGGATGAAGGGGAAGAAAGCGAATTTATCGGTATAATTAATTATGCGATTATGGCTTTAGTTCAATTAGAATTAGGTTATGCAGATCAACCTGATTTATCACCCGAACAAGCAACAGAATTTTATGATAAATATGCGACGATGGCGCACGATCTTATGATGAAGAAAAATCATGATTATGGTGAAGCTTGGCGTGATATGCGCGTAAGTTCTATCACTGATTTAATTTATCAAAAAGTATTACGAACAAAGAGTATTGAAGATAATAAAGGACAAACAATCGTTTCTGAAGGTTTAGATGCCAATTATTTAGACATGATTAACTATTCAATCTTCGCTTTAATTTTAATCAACGAACAAAAATAAAATATGAGATATTTGGTTCATCTTTCAAGAATCATTGTTGGTGTATTATTCATCATTTCAGGATTTGTAAAAGCAGTTGATCCGATTGGATTAAGTTTTAAATTAGAAGAATATTTTTCTCCTGGAGTTTTAAATATTCCATTTTTAATGGATTTAAGTCTTCCTTTAGCAACATTCTTTTCTATTTTCGAAATTGTACTTGGTGTTTTGCTATTATTGGGATTATTCAGAAAATTTACGACTTTTGCCTTATTAGCTACTATTGTATTTTTTACTTTCCTAACATTCTATTCAGCATATTTTAATAAAGTTACAGATTGTGGATGTTTCGGTGATGCCTTAAAGTTAGAACCTTGGACGTCTTTCTACAAAGACGTTGTTTTAACAGTTTTAATTTTAATTTTAGTTGTTGGCAATCGCTACATTCAACCATTGTTTATTAAACCATTAAATATCGCATTAGTTTCTTTAGTAACGATTGGATCGATCATCATTTCATATATCGGAATTAATCATTTACCAATGATTGATTTTAGAGCTTATGCTGTCGGTAAAGATTTGGTTCATGGTATGAAATCGGCTGAAGAATTAGGTTTAAAACCAACGAAATACAAAACATTATTTACATTAAAAAATAAATTAGACGGTTCTACAATTGTTGTTGATGACAAAAAATACATCAGCCAAAAATTATATCAAGATATTTCTATTTGGGAAATGGACGTCGATAAGACAAAAAACGTAATTGATCAAAAAGGTTACGAAGCTCCAATCCACGATTTTTATTTTGATTGTAATGGTGTTGATAAAACGTCTTATTATTTATCACATCCTAAGGTAATTTTAATTGTCGTTCCATTTGCTGAAAAAATTTCAACAGAACAAACAAATAAAATCAATAATTTAGCTAAAGAAACAAAGTCTAAAGGTTATGAATTTGTAACTGTTTCTAACAATCCGATAGATAAATTAGAGTCTGAATTATGCTTTATGGACCAAACTACAATGAAAACGATTATTCGTTCAAATCCAGGAATTGTTTTAATTTCTAATGGTGTAGTAAAAGCTAAATACCACGACAACGATTTCCCTACTGTTCAACAATTAGACAAAAAATTATAAAGATGATTAACTATATCATCAATAAATTATTCTACGGTTTTCTTACACTTTTTGGAGTAGTAACCGTAGTTTTTCTTTTGTTTACCGTACTTCCTGGAGATCCGGCACGTATGATGTTAGACCAAAAAGAAGATCCTGAACAATTGGCTCAAATCAGAAAAAATCTTGGTTTAGATCAACCTGTTTGGAAGCAATATTTATATTATTTGAATGATTTATCTCCAATTTCGATTCATGATAATCATCCAAAAAATGAAACATATACTTCGTTATCTTCAGGAAAATACGAATATTCAAAAATTGCAGATTTAGGCGGTCAAACTTTAGTAATTAAGAAACCATTTTTAAGAAATTCATTTCAAAAACAAGGTAAATCTGTTGCGACAATTATTGGCGAAACATTACCTAACACAATTGTTTTAGCAGTTTCTGCAATTATAATTGCGACATTTATTGGCGTTTCCTTAGGTATAGTTTCCGCTTTAGTAAAAGATAGTTGGATTGACCGTACATTATTAGTTATTACAAGTTTCGGAATGAGTATTCCATCGTTCTTTTCAGCTATCATCATCGCGTATTTATTTGCTTTTCTGTTGCACGATTTCACTAATTTGAACATGATTGGCAGTTTATATGAAGTGGATGATTTAGGCGAAGGCAAACATTTAACTCTTAAAAATTTAATTCTTCCAGCAATCACCTTAGGATCTCGTCCGTTGGCTGTTTTTACACAATTAACTCGTAATTCTTTACTAGAAGTTTTAAGTCAAGATTACATCAGAACTGCCTATGCAAAAGGTTTATCTAAAAAAACTGTCATCTTAAAACACGCTTTACGTAATGCCTTAAATCCTGTAGTTACAGCAATTTCTGGATGGTTTGCATCTATGCTTGCCGGAGCGGTTTTTGTAGAATTTGTTTTTGGATGGAACGGATTAGGAAAAGAAATCGTAAATGCATTAAATACTTTAGATCTACCTATCGTAATGGGAGCTGTTTTAGTTATCGCTGTAATGTTTATCATTATTAACATTATTATCGATATACTTTACGGTGTTTTAGATCCTAGAGTAAGAATAAAATAACTAATTATAAACAAATAAAAACAAAATATATGAGAAATAATATTGTAGCTGGAAACTGGAAGATGAACTTGACTTTTGAACAAGCCTTACAATTAGCAAATGATCTTAACGCATGGGCAACTGAAAATAAACCTACTGCAAAAGTTATCATTGCTCCAACTTCTATTTATTTACAAGCAATTCAAGAAATTGTTGACGGTGATTTTGTACAAGTTGCTTCACAAGACGTTTCTAACTCAGAAAAAGGTGCATATACCGGAGATATTTCTGCTGAACAGTTGGATAGCATAGGAATTAATTGTGCAATTGTTGGTCATTCTGAAAGAAGAGAATATCAACAAGAAACTGATGCAATTATAGCGCAAAAATTAGAACAACTTTTTAATAAAGATATCACGCCAATTTTATGTGTTGGTGAAAAATTAGAAGAACGCCAAGCTGAAAAGCATTTTGACGTTGTAAAATCTCAAATTTTAAATGCTTTAAATCCTCAAAAAGCTGAAAACTTAACAAAATTAGTCATCGCTTACGAACCTGTTTGGGCTATTGGAACTGGTGTTACAGCCTCTCCAGAGCAAGCACAAGAAATACACGCATTTATCCGTTCAGTATTAAATGAAACTTATGGTTCTGAAGTTGCTGAAAATACAAGTATTTTATACGGAGGAAGCGTTAATCCTTCAAATGCTGAAGAATTATTCTCACAAAAAGATATTGATGGTGGATTAGTTGGAGGAGCATCTTTAAAAGTAGAAGATTTTTCTCAAATTATTGCTGCTTTCAAATAACACTATCATTTTTTAAATACAAATTAAGCTTGTTTTAAATTCCAAATCGTAAATTTGCACTTGGCTTTTAAAACAAGCTTTTTAATAAAATTGTATGACAAACTATATCGAATATAAATTTCAAGTTACAGAAACTGAACCATGGAACGAAATCATTATCGCAAACATCTCGGATTTACCTTTCGAGAGTTTTTTAGAAAATGAAAATGGTTTTGACGCATATATTCCAGCAACTGACGAAAACGAAGCTGAAATTAAAGAAGTTTTAGACACGTTAGATTACATCGAATTTTCTTACACTCGTACAGAAATCGAACAACAAAACTGGAACGCAACTTGGGAAGAAAGTTTTTCACCGATTTTAGTTAACGATCAATGTTTAATTCGTGCAGAATTTCACGAAACTATTGAGAATATTCCTTACGAAATTATCATTCAACCAAAAATGTCTTTCGGTACTGGTCACCACTCGACTACACATTTAATGGTGGAATATATTTTAGAAACTGAATTCTCTGGGAAAGATATTTTAGATATGGGTTGTGGAACTTCTATCCTAGCAATTTTAGGAATGAAGAAAAACGCAAATTATGCAGAATGTATCGACATCGATGAGTGGGCTGTAGAAAATTCTATCGAAAATGGTAAACGTAATGGTGTTAGCCTTGATGCTAAAATGGGTGATAATTCGTTATTAGGTACTAAAACGTTTGACATTATTTTAGCTAATATCAATAAGAATATTTTAATGGCTCAAATTCCTTCTTACATCGAAGTATTAAACGATGGCGGAGATTTATTCTTAAGCGGGTTAATGGAACAAGATTACAACGACATTCACGCATTTTGTATCGAACGTGGTTTAACTTTTGTATCTGTTAAACAACGTAACGAGTGGATTGCTTTACACTTCAAAAAATAAGATTATGATCAAATTTTCAACTAAACCTCAATGGGAAACTGAATATGATTCGGATGTTGAAGTTTTAGAACAAGAATCTAAAAAATACCAAATCATTGTGTATAATGATGATGTTAATACTTTTGATTGGGTAATCGAATCATTAATGGATGTTTGTGAACACACACCGGAACAAGCTGAACAATGTACGATCCTTATCCATTACAAAGGAAAATGTGATGTATTATCAGGATCTTATGAAGATTTAAAACCTCGATGCACAGAATTATTAAATCGAGGAATTAGTGCAGAAATTGTTTAATAATTGCTAGACAACTGTTGATCTAAATAAAACTCATCTAAATCGTCTAATGAAATATCGTTAGACGATTTTTTTATTTCCTCTTCTACAAAATAAGATTTATATAAAGATTCGTAAACATCATTTTCTAACTTTTGATCCACTTTAGGCGAAACCTTCTTATCAACAATCAAAGTAGTTTTCTCTTTAGAATTGTTGAATTGAATATAACCAACAACAAATAATAGTAAACAAGCAGCAACAGAAGATACGGCAATCCATAATTGTCTTGCTTTACCTTTCTTCACTTGTACCGTAGAATTTAAAATACTAGCTTCTAAATCCGAAAAGTAATCTGTCGGAACTTCAAAAATAGAACGATCCTCAAATCGCTTTGTTTCGTTTAAAATAGACTCTTCTAAACTTGCAAAGTAATCTGTCGGAATTTTAAATTCTTTATTATTATTTAAATTAGTTTTCTTCATTCTATTTATTAGACAATAGTAATATACAAAGGTTTAATCGGAATCTTTAATAAATTGTTCAATTTTTTTCACTGCATGATGATAACTTGCTTTCAATCCACCAACGGAAGTATCTAAAATTGAAGAAATCTCTTCATATTTCATCTCATCATAATACTTCATCATAAAAATCACACGTTGCTTTTCTGGCAATTGTGCTATTGCTTTTTGCAATATTAAATCAATTTCCTCACCCGTGTAATATTGATCATCTTCCAACTGATCTACAACGCCTAAAGTATAATCTTCGGCTGATTGATGAATTTCTTTAGCTCTCTTCTGTATAAAGTTTATTGATTCATTATACGCAATACGATATATCCATGAAGATAATTTAGCTTCACTCCTAAAATCTTTTAAGTGCTGAAAAATCTTTATAAAAATATTCTGTGTAACATCATCAGCATCTTCATGAATCAAAACCATGCGTCGAACCTGCCAATACACCTTCTGATGATAGCTTCCAACAAGCAGCTTAAACCCTTTGTCAATCTGTTTACCTACTATTAAATCAATAATTTCTTGATCCTTATCCAACCAAAGTATTTTAAACATCAAACATAGTTAAACGTCTATTGAAAAACCAAATTTTAACAAATTTTATGACACATTATTTTAGGGCGTTGCTCGCTGTTCATTTTTTACTATTTAATAAAATCCAAACTTAAAGAACTGTTTTAAACCAACAACTTTAATATCTTTTCGCTCGGTCGGGCTATCCGTTCCAATCTTTGCTCGTAATATAAATAATAAAAATTCTCGCAAAGGATTTCCACTACTATCCCTAACGCGGTTAAAAAAAATAACACCCTTAATTCTACAACAACATGTAAAACTATAATATGAAGAAAAAATACAATTAAAAAACTTAATAAAATAGTAAACGATAGTGAAGCCTCTAATTATATCAGAAATAGATTTATTTTTTATCGGTTGACTTAACACGTTTCAGCTACGCATACAACTCTATTACACCATACAGTTAAAAACGTATCACATTAAACTCAAAACATATACGTAAAGTATAAACACAAAAAATCCCCAACCAATTAAATGATTGAGGATTCTTTTTAAAAACTGGCGGCGACCTACTCTCCCGCAATAGCAGTACCATCGGCGCTGAAAGGCTTAACTTCTCTGTTCGGAATGGGAAGAGGTGAGCCCTTTCGCTATAACCACCCTAATTTCTTAGATATTTTTAATTAGGTTTAATTCCTAATATATTATTAACATTATTAGATACTTGAATACAAGTGTTTGTTTTATTTATTTTGATACAATCCAGTACACAATTCAAATAAGATTAACTAACCTTCTCTATGACGGTTAAATTAATATTTGAAAAAGTTTATGGGTAATTAGTACTACTCGACTATGACATCACTGCCTTTACATCTATAGCCTATCAACGTGGTAGTCTGCCACGACCCTTTAAAGAAGTCTAATCTTGCGGCGAGTTTCGCACTTATATGCTTTCAGTGCTTATCTCATCCAAACGTAGCTACTCAGCGGTGCACCTGGCGGCACAACTGATACACCAGAGGTTTGTTCAACACGGTCCTCTCGTACTAGAGTCAAGTCCGCTCAAACTTCTAACGATCACAACAGATAGAGACCGAACTGTCTCACGACGTTCTGAACCCAGCTCGCGTGCCACTTTAATGGGCGAACAGCCCAACCCTTGGGACCTTCTCCAGCCCCAGGATGTGACGAGCCGACATCGAGGTGCCGAACCTCCCCGTCGATGTGAGCTCTTGGGGGAGACTAGCCTGTTATCCCCGGAGTACCTTTTATCCTTTGAGCGATGGCCCTTCCATACGGAACCACCGGATCACTATGTCCTGCTTTCGCACCTGCTCGGCTTGTTGGCCTCACAGTCAAGCACCCTTATGCCATTACACTCTACGCACGGTTACCAAGCGTGCTGAGGGTACCTTTGAAAGCCTCCGTTACTCTTTTGGAGGCGACCACCCCAGTCAAACTACCCACCATGCACTGTCCTCCCTAAGGGAGTTAGGCTCCAAGTAAATAAAGGGTGGTATTTCAACAATGACTCCACAACACCTAGCGATGCTGCTTCATAGTCTCCCACCTATCCTACACATTATTTACCCGAAGTCAATACAAAGCTATAGTAAAGGTTCACAGGGTCTTTTCGTCCCGTTGCGATTAACCGGCATCTTCACCGATACTACAATTTCACCGAGCTCATGGTTGAGACAGTGCCCAGATCGTTACACCATTCGTGCAGGTCGGAACTTACCCGACAAGGAATTTCGCTACCTTAGGACCGTTATAGTTACGGCCGCCGTTTACTGGGGCTTCAGTTAAGAGCTTCGCAGAAGCTAACCCCCTTCCTTAACCTTCCAGCACCGGGCAGGTGTCAGACCCTATACGTCATCTTTCGATTTTGCAGAGTCCTGTGTTTTTGATAAACAGTCGCCTGGGCCTTTTTACTGCGGCTGACATTACTGCCAGCGTCTCTTCTCCCGAAGTTACGAGACTATTTTGCCTAATTCCTTAACCATGACTCACTCGAGCGCCTTAGGATACTCTCCTCGACCACCTGTGTCGGTTTACGGTACGGGCTGCTTCTCTCGCTATTTCTAGGGACAATGTTCAGTGGATTATCACGCCACCCGAAGGCTTTGTGTACTATCCTTAGTTTACCTAAGTTCAACGTACTATTCCGTCAGTACGCACCACCTACGATCATCCGTCACTTTTGTTGAGAGCAGGTACGGGAATATTAACCCGTTTGCCATCCACTACCCCTTCGGGTTCGTGTTAGGTCCCGACTAACCCTAAGCTGATTAGCATAGCTTAGGAAACCTTAGTCTTACGGCGAATAAGTTTCTCACTTATTTTATCGTTACTCATGCCTACATTTTCTTTTCTATAAACTCCACCACCCATTACCAGGTGACTTCGACGTCGATAGAATGCTCCCCTACCAGTAGTACTAATGTACTAATCCATAGCTTCGGTAATATGCTTATGCCCGATTATTATCCATGCCGGATCGCTCGACTAGTGAGCTGTTACGCACTCGTTAAATGAATAGCTGCTTCCAAGCTAACATCCTAGCTGTCTATGCAATCCAACCGCGTTTTTTCAACTTAGCATATATTTGGGGACCTTAGCTGATGGTCTGGGTTCTTTCCCTCTCGGACATGGACCTTAGCACCCATGCCCTCACTGCCTAGAAACATATATTAGCATTCGGAGTTTGTCAGGAATTGGTAGGCGGTGAAGCCCCGCATCCAATCAGTAGCTCTACCTCTAATATACTTCACTAAACGCTGCACCTAAATGCATTTCGGGGAGTACGAGCTATTTCCCAGTTTGATTGGCCTTTCACCCCTACCCACAGGTCATCCGAAGACTTTTCAACGTCAACCGGTTCGGTCCTCCACTTTGTGTTACCAAAGCTTCAACCTGCCCATGGGTAGATCACAAGGTTTCGCGTCTAATACCACTGACTGCATCGCCCTATTCAGACTCGCTTTCGCTTCGGCTCCGTACCTGAAGTACTTAACCTTGCCAGTGACATTAACTCGTAGGCTCATTATGCAAAAGGCACGCCGTCACACTTTCGTGCTCCGACCGCTTGTAGGCGTACGGTTTCAGGTTCTATTTCAACTATCTATTCGATATGCTTTTCACCTTTCCTTCACAGTACTAGTTCACTATCGGTCTTTGAGGAGTATTTAGCCTTGGAAGATGGTCCTCCCATATTCGGACAGAATTTCTCGTGTTCCGCCTTACTCGTTATCAACTATATAACCTTTTCGCTTACAGGACTATCACCCTCTTCGGTTAACCTTTCCAGGTTATTCTGCTAAAATTATAAAGTCTTTAGGGCTAATCCGCGTTCGCTCGCCACTACTTACGGAATCTCAATTGATTTCTTTTCCTATTGGTACTTAGATGTTTCAGTTCCCAACGTTCGCTCTCACTTACGTGAGTGACATGTCTTCAACATGCCGGGTTGTCCCATTCGGAAATCTACGGATTAATGCGTATGTGCCGCTCCCCGTAGCTTATCGCAGCTTATCACGTCCTTCATCGCCTCTCAAAGCCTAGGCATCCGCCGTACGCCCTTAGTAACTTTTTTCATAATTTAACCGTCATATTAATGAGCGGTTATGTTAATCTTACTCGTTTTTTGTTTAATTGTATACCTTCAATGCCGAATTAAATCGTTTATTTATTTAATTCTATATTGCTTTGATTAATTTCTTAATCTCTGTTTGATTGTATGTCGTTAACAATTTTCTTGTTATCTTTTTCTAATAATGTCAATGAACTCTTCTGCTTTTCACGAAGTTCGAATTTCGAGTTTCGTTTATAGCTTGGTGGAGAATATCGGAGTCGAACCGATGACCTCTTGCGTGCAAGGCAAGCGCTCTAGCCAGCTGAGCTAATCCCCCTCTTTATTTCTATTAGTAGTCTCAGGCAGACTCGAACTGCCGACCTCTACATTATCAGTGTAGCGCTCTAACCAGCTGAGCTATGAGACTCTTTAATACTCTTAAAGAGTGGTCTTTGTAATATATATCTTTGAAATCAAATCCGACAGTAAATAAAACCGAATAAAACAGTCAATCTTCTAATTTAATAGAAGAAAATTCGTCGTTCTCTAAAAATGAGATGTTCCAGCCGCACCTTCCGGTACGGCTACCTTGTTACGACTTAGCCCTAGTTACCAGTTTTACCCTAGGCAGCTCCTGTTACGGTCACCGACTTCAGGTACCCCCAGCTTCCATGGCTTGACGGGCGGTGTGTACAAGGCCGGGAACGTATTCACCGCATCATGGCTGATATGCGATTACTAGCGATTCCAGCTTCATAGAGTCGAGTTGCAGACTCCAATCCGAACTGAGATAAGTTTTCGAGATTCGCATCTTGTTGCCAAGTAGCTGCCCTCTGTACTTACCATTGTAGCACGTGTGTAGCCCAAGACGTAAGGGCCGTGATGACTTGACGTCGTCCCCACCTTCCTCTCAACTTGCGTTGGCAGTCTCATTAGAGTCCCCGTCTTTAAACGCTGGCAACTAATGATAGGGGTTGCGCTCGTTGCAGGACTTAACCTAACACCTCACGGCACGAGCTGACGACAGCCATGCAGCACCTTGCATTCTGTCCGAAGAAATATCTGTTTCCAAATACGTCATTATGCATTTAAGCCTTGGTAAGGTTCCTCGCGTATCATCGAATTAAACCACATGCTCCACCGCTTGTGCGGGCCCCCGTCAATTCCTTTGAGTTTCATTCTTGCGAACGTACTCCCCAGGTGGGATACTTATAACTTTCGCTTAGCCACTGAATCCGAAAATCCAACAGCAAGTATCCATCGTTTACGGCGTGGACTACCAGGGTATCTAATCCTGTTCGCTCCCCACGCTTTCGTCCATCAGCGTCAGTTGAGGCTTAGTGACCTGCCTTCGCAATTGGTGTTCTGCGTAATATCTAAGCATTTCACCGCTACACTACACATTCCAGCCACTGCAACCTCACTCAAGACCAACAGTATCAATGGCAGTTCCATCGTTAAGCGATGGGCTTTCACCACTGACTTATTGGTCCGCCTACGGACCCTTTAAACCCAATAAATCCGGATAACGCTTGCACCCTCCGTATTACCGCGGCTGCTGGCACGGAGTTAGCCGGTGCTTATTCATATGGTACCTTCAGCTACTCACACGTAAGTAGGTTTATCCCCATATAAAAGAAGTTTACAACCCATAAGGCCGTCATCCTTCACGCGGGATGGCTGGATCAGGCTTCCACCCATTGTCCAATATTCCTCACTGCTGCCTCCCGTAGGAGTCTGGTCCGTGTCTCAGTACCAGTGTGGGGGTTCACCCTCTCAGGCCCCCTAAAGATCGTTGACTTGGTGAGCCGTTACCTCACCAACTATCTAATCTTACGCATGCCTATCCTACTGCGATAAATCTTTCAAGTGTCTCTGATGCCAGAATCACTGTTATAAGGTATTAATCTTCTTTTCAAAAGGCTATCCCTTTCAGTAGGGCAAGTTGCATACGCGTTACGCACCCGTGCGCCGGTCTCTCAGTAGCAAGCTACTAATACCCCTCGGCTTGCATGTGTTAAGCCTCCCGCTAGCGTTCATCCTGAGCCAGGATCAAACTCTCCATTGTAAATAAATATTGTTTGAAGCTTAACGCTTCTATGTTTTACAACTTCGAATTTCCTTTAGCTCTATTATTCAAGGATTGACCGTTAATTTATATTCGGCTTTTATTTCTTCTGTCTATATTGTAATTTCAAATGAACTTCTCGTTTCATGCAAACTTCTTTCGTTGTTTGCGGTTGCAAAGGTAAGACTTATTTTTAAACTGCAAAATCTTTTTTAAATAAATTTTGAAATTTTTATTTTTGTTTACTTCTTCGCGATTTCAAGTTTCAATACTACTCGTCTTTCGTATTGAGAGTGCAAATATAGGGCAACATAATTCAGCTTTCCAAATGCTTTTGTGAATTATTTTCAGTTTTATTCTTAACTAACTGAACAGAAGCGAAATATTTTTTGAATTAAATTTAGATATGTGTTTTGGTGTAGCTTTTCCTGTAGAATTAGGTAGTTTTCTAAATTATATATAGCTTACTTTCATTTTTGTCTTGACACAAAACATTTGAAATTAAAAGGAGAAGTCACAGTGTGGCTTAGGTAAAATAATTACAAACAGTATAGACTTATTTATATATCAATACTTTTTTCTTGATAAAAAAGTATTCAAAAAATCAAGACTGTAAATCATTTTCGCTGAAAAACCTCTTGATTACGGGAATGAATTAAATCATTCGCTATCGCTCACTAAATCATTCTTATCCTTCAGCAAGTGTTTTTTCTTTACGCGAATGATTTAAAGGTCGGTTTTTAATACTGAAAAATTTATCGACACATCTGAATGAAAAACTAGAGATTATATAATTACGATGCGATTCTGAAACGAGTTCAGAATGACGAAATGGAAATGGATATATATAAAGTTGTAATACGATTTAAGAAGTTTTTTGCATGAATATAGCTTCAAGTATTATTATTAATTAAAGAAACATATGTTCATTTTTTTCGTCAAAAAAACGAACCAAAAAAGACATTGCTAAAATCTTCGACTAAAACTAAATTGATTTCGAAGAATGAATTAAATCATTCGCTATCGCTCAGTAATTCATTCTTATCCTTCATCAAGTGATTTTTCTTTACGCGAATGATTTATATGTCGGTTTTTATTAATAAAAGATTAGTTGATTATTACTATGCGATTCTGAAACGAGTTCAGAATGACGAAATGGAGATAAATATGTAAAGTAAAAATGGAAGTGATAGCTGGAATTGATTATTTTGTAATGGATGCTTCTTTAAAAAGCAGACGTTACGAAATACTTTGGTGAACGGACTCGGGAAACTGAGTTGCTTCGCAACTCATAATTAAAATTCTATATTTGTAATACATTCTATAAGTAACTAATCAAATCTTTCACGCCTTCTGTTGCTGATTTTTTGATATGGACAATCTTTGAACTGATCGAAAGTTCATTCGGATCAATACAAATAATTTGAGCATCGAATTTTACATAATCTAAAAGAGATGCGGCAGGATAAACTTGAAGTGAAGTTCCGATAACCACAAAGATGTCTGCTTGTAAAGTAAGATCTATTGCATGATCCATTTTAGGAACGGATTCGCCAAACCAAACTATATGCGGGCGAAGCTGACCACCGTCTTTTGCTAAATCACCAAGGTAAATATTTTCTGTACAATCGTAAGTTACCTCATCGTTGCGCACACTTCTAACTTTATTTAGCTCGCCATGTAAATGAATAATTTTTGACGAACCAGCACGTTCGTGTAAATTATCGACATTTTGGGTGATGATTGTAACATCAAATTGATTTTCTAATTCTGCTAAGAAATAATGCGCTGCGTTGGGCTCTACATTTTTTAATTGAGAACGGCGAATATTATAAAAATCTAAAACTAATTGAGGATTTGAATGCCAACCTTCGATTGAGGCTACTTTCATAATATCGTGATTTTCCCATAAACCATTTGAATCTCTAAAAGTAGAAATACCACTTTCAGCACTAATACCAGCACCTGTAAGTACTACAATTTTCTTCATAAGAATATTTATAGATTAAATATATTTTAAATAAAATAAAAAACCTCAGCTAATTTCTTAACTGAGGCTTTTTTCTCTACTAAAACTTAAGTACCATGAAAACTCAACTAACTTATATTAAAGACTAGTACTTGATTATACATAAACAAAAGCTGTACCAAATTCTATATCATCTCGATAAATTAAAAAAAAAGCAGTCACAATGACTGCTTACAATAATTATCACAAATAATATTTCTTAATATTATTAAAAAGTATATTTGTTTTCAGCGATTAATAAATCAGCTATTTCAGTTTTTAAATTCACAATGTTTGGATATTCGTTGTAACGTGTAAATCTTCTTAAACCTGATAACATCATACGTTGTTCATCTCCTTCAGTGAATGAAATAATTCCACGAGTTGCTTCAGTCTTAACAATCTCTACCGATTTGAATAATTGTAATTTTACTAATTTTTCTGCATTTACAACTGAGTCAGCACCTTTAGTATTTGCTAATTTCTCTGCACGTAACATTGCTGATTCAACCATGTAAACCTCTTGCATGATACGAGAAGCAGCCAAAATTAGTTGTTGATGTTCCTCTAAATTAGCTCCGAATTTTTGTAAAGCCGCACCTGCAACCATAAAGAACACTTTCTTTAAGTTTGCGATGATTTCTTTTTCTTGAGCAAATAATTCTGAATAATCAGGAATATCGAAAGATGGAATTGACATTAATTCGTCTGCAATTCCCATTGCTGGAGTCATCAAATCTAGCTTACCTTGGAATGCACGTTTTACTAACATCGACACACATAATAAGGAGTTGATTTCGTTTGTTCCTTCGTAAATTCTAGAAATACGAGCATCTCTCCAAGCACCTTCCATAGGCATTTCTTTAGAATATCCCATACCTCCATAAATTTGGATTCCTTGATCCGAAGCAACTTGAGCAGCTTCAGAAATCCAAACTTTTAAGATAGAAGCTTCAATTGCGTATTCTTCAATACCTTTTAATTCAGCTTCATTATGAGCCATTCCTTTCGCTATATTATCTGCAATTGCATCTTCAACATCTTTTGCAGCGCGGTAAGCACCCGCTTCAGAAGTGAATGTAGCAACAGCCATATCCGCTAACTTTTCTTTAATCGCACCAAACGTATTGATAGAAACACCAAATTGTTTTCTTTCTAAAGCGTATTGTAAAGAATTATCTAACACACGACGCTGAGCATCTAAACAAGCAGCACCTAATTTGATACGACCTACGTTTAAAGCATTCATCGCAATTTTAAACCCTCCGTTTCTTTCTCCTAACATGTTCTCGACAGGAACACGAACTTCATTTAAAAATACTTGACGAGTAGATGACGAAACAATACCTAATTTATCCTCTTCTTCCCCTAAAGTAAATCCTTCTCCTGCTTTATCTTTCTCTATGATGAAACCTGTAATATTTTTATCATCATCGATGCGAGCAAAAACAATGAATATATCAGCGAAACCTGCATTAGTAATCCACATTTTTTGACCTGTGATGATATATTCTTTCCCATCTTCAGATAAGCGAGCTTTTGTTTTTCCTGAATTAGCATCTGATCCAGCTTCTGGTTCAGTTAAACAATAAGAAGCGAAAACCTCACCTGAAGCTAATTTTGGTAAATATTTTTGCTTTTGCTCTTCCGTACCATATAAAGTAATTGGCATCGTTCCAATCCCTGTATGCGCACCAAAAGCTGTTGCTAAAGAACCAGTAGCTCCAGAAATGTAATCACAAACCAACATTGTTGTAACGAATCCCATTCCCATTCCGCCGTATTCTTCCGGAACAGAGATTCCTAACAATCCTAATTCACCAATTTTACGCATCAACTCTTCGATTAATGCATAATCTTTTTTCTCAATTTTATGTTTATTTGGAACTACTTCTTTATCGATAAACTCTTTCGCAGATTCTAAAATCATACGTTGTTCTTCTGATAAATCTTCGTAAGTAAATATATCATTGTATGAAGCGTCTTTTATTAAATATTGACCTCCAATTAATCTGTTTGGATTTGTAGACATTATAATAGTTTTTTTTGGGTTTTGAAAATATTTTGATAAAAGTGAGACCGACTCGGTTTTGAAGCTCATCAGTCTCACACCGCATTATTTTATTTTAAATATTCGAAAACAGAAGCAGCACCTTGACCAGTTCCGACACACATCGTTACCATACCGTATTTTGCTTTACGCGCTTCCATTTCGTGTAATAATTGAACAGTTAATTTTGTTCCCGAACATCCAAGTGGGTGACCTAATGCAATCGCACCACCACTAACGTTCACTTTTGATACATCCATCTCTAATTCGCGCATAATGGCAACGGATTGAGAAGCGAACGCTTCATTTAATTCGAATAAATCGATATCTTGTAATTGTAATCCAGCTTGCTCTAATGCTTTTGGAATCGCATATAAAGGCCCCATTCCCATGATACGTGGCGCTAAACCTACAGTAGCATAAGAAACTAAGCGAGCAACTGGCTCTAAACCTAACTCTTTTACCATATCCTCAGACATTACCATTACGAAAGCAGCACCGTCTGACATTTGAGATGAATTACCTGCTGTAACTGAACCTCCATTTGCGAAAACTGGACGTAATTTTGCTAAACCTTCTAATGAAGTATCTGCACGTGGTCCTTCGTCTTGTTTGAAGATTGTTTTTTTCGTTTGTATTTTCTCATTCGCATCTAAGAAATTATATTCTACCTCAACCGGAACAATTTGAGAATCAAATTTTCCTTCAGCCAATGCTTTTAACGCTTTTTGATGCGAATTAAACGCAAACTGATCTTGTTCTTCACGAGAAACTTTAAATTCGTTTGCAACTGCTTCAGCTGTTAATCCCATACCCCAATAATAATCCGGATGATCTTTTGCCATATCCGTTTCTGGAATTGGCTTGTAACCTCCCATTGGAATATACGACATTGACTCAGCTCCACCCGCAATGATACATTCTGCCATTCCAGTTCTAATTTTAGCCGCTGCTAATGCAATTGCTTCAGAACCTGATGCACAATAACGATTTACTGTAACTCCTGGTACTTTATCTGTGCTTAATCCCATTAACGAGATTAAACGTGCCATATTCAAACCTTGTTCTGCTTCTGGCATTGCACATCCTACGATTAAATCGTCGATACGTGCTGGATCTAATGTTGGATAATCCTCCATTAATCGTTTAAGAACAGTCGCCGCTAATTCGTCTGGACGAGTAAAACGTAAAGTTCCTTTTGGTGCTTTACCTACTGCTGTTCTATATCCTGTAACAATATATGCTTGTTTCATTTTTTTTGAATTTAGTTTTTAGTAATTAGTCCTTAGTAATTAGTTTTTGTTGTAATGCGAAATTCATTTTTTGAATCTCAATAATTTTATTTTTTAGATGTAGAAATTCATCCTCTGAACAAAATTTCAACTTAAACGAAATTTCTAATTGTGTTAGTAATTCATAACTTGAACCATGAGAAATCGCTAAAAATTGTTTGAATTCTTTTTTCGAATTCCTTCCTGCTCCTTCAGCAATGTTAGATGCAATTGAAACCGATGCTCTTCTCATTTGATTAATCAATCCAAATTTTTCAATTTCAGGAAAGTGAGTCGTTAAACTGTAAATTTGTACAGATAACTCAACAGCCTTATTCCAAACTTTTAAATCATTTAGATTATTCATCTTCCTCTAATTACTATTTACTAACATCTAACTACTATTTTTAGTTACGTAATGGTTTACCTGTTTTTAACATGTGTTGGATACGCTCTAACGTTTTACGTTCACCACATAATGATAAGAACACTTCTCTTTCTAAGTCTAATAAGTATTGTTCTGATACTTCTGTCGCTTCAGATAAGTTTCCACCTGTCATTACATATCCTAATTTATTCGCAATTAAACGATCGTGGTCTGAAGCGTAACGCCCAGCTACTAATTGATCTGTTCCTACATAGAACATCCCTTGCGCTTCGCGACCCAATACTTTCACTTTTTGTTTGATTGGACGTGTATATCCAGCTTCAGCCATAATGATTGCATGTTTCTTTGCTTCTGCGATTTGACGATCTTTATCCACTACGATAATGTCTTGATCACGAATAATTCCCATGTTTTTCGCTTCGTAAGCAGAAGTAGCCACTTTTGCCATTGCGATGTTCATGAAAGCATCTCTTAAGTGATTTGTTTTAACGTCATCTGCTATAACATTTTTAGCAGCTCGTAAAGCAAACTCTTTCGATCCACCTCCTCCAGGAATCAAACCAACACCAACTTCAACTAATCCGATGTAAGTTTCACCAGCTGCAACTACTTTATCTGCATGCATTGTCATTTCACATCCACCACCTAAAGTCATTCCGTGAGGAGCAACTACTACAGGAATATCAGAATAACGAACACGCATCATCGTATCTTGGAACATTTTGATTGCCATATTTAAATCCCACCAATCTTGTTCGGCAGCCATCATCATAATCATTGCTAAATTTGCTCCGACAGAGAAATTATCTGCTTGATTACCGATTACTAAACCTCTGTGGTCTTTTTCAGCTAAATCAATTGCTTTGTTGATTCCTTGTAAAACTCCACCTCCTAAAGAATTCATTTTTGAACGGAATTCTAAATTGATGATTCCATCTCCTAAATCTTGAATAGAAGCTTCTTTGTTCGACCAAATTTCATTCGTTTTACGGATATTATCTAAAATAATAAATGCATCTTGACCTGGAATTGGTTCGAACTGTTTTGAATTTTGGTTGTAGTATAATTTTTTACCCCCTTCAACTTTATAAAAAGAATCTGCTCCAGTTGCAGCTAATTCTTTTACCCATTCTGAAACTTGATATCCTTCTGATTCTACTAACTCAATTCCTTTAGTTAAACCAACATAATCCCATGTTTCGAAAGGACCATATTTCCAAGCATAACCTGTACGAATTGCGTCGTCGATTGGATAGAATACATCTGTAATTTCTGGAACACGTTGAGAAACATAAGCAAATAATGATGCAAAATGTTTACGAATTAAATCTCCGTGTTTTCCATCAGCTTTTAATAAAGCGGCTAATTTATTTTTTGTAGAACCTGCTTGTTTTGCTGTTTCAACTGCAGCAACTTTTGCACGTTCCATCGGACGATATTCTAAAGTATCTAAGTTTAAAGCAAATCGATTTGTGTTTCCTTCTTTATCTACTTCTTTGTAATAGAATCCTTTTTTTGTTTTATCTCCTAAGAATTTATTTTCAATCAAGAAATCTAAGAATTTAGACTCTTTTAAATCTTGAATCATTTGGTCTCCCGTCGTATTTTGTTGTAAGCCTTTCGTAACATTATACGCCGTATCTAAACCAACTAAATCTCCTAATTTGAATGTTCCAGTTTTAGGTCGACCTAAAATAGACCCTGTTAATGTATCTGCTTCTTCGATTGTAAGACCTAACTCTTGCGTTAGCTCCATTACTTTTGCCATCGAATAAACCCCAACTCTATTTCCGATGAATCCTGGAGTATCTTTACATAAAACAGCTGTTTTTCCTAAGAATAAACCTGCGTAATTCATAAAGAAATCTAAAACAGATTGATCCGTTTTTGGACCAGGAATTACTTCAAATAATTTTAAGTAACGTGGAGGATTAAAGAAGTGTGTTCCACAGAAATGTTTTTGGAAATCTTCTGATCTTCCTTCCGACATCATATGAATTGGAATACCAGATGTATTAGATGTTACCAATGTTCCTGGTTTGCGTAAAGCATCCACCTTTTCGAACATAGCTTGTTTAATATCTAAACGTTCAATAATTACTTCGATGACCCAATCCGAGTTTTTAATTTTCTCTAAATCATCATCAAAGTTACCGACAGTTATACGTGAAGCAAAAGCTTTGTCGTAAATTGGGGAAGGATTGCTTTTAAGTGCTGCATCTAGATGAGATTGAGCCGTTCTGTTACGAACAACTTTACTTTCTAAAGTCAACCCTTTCGCTTGCTCTTGTGGCGTAAGCTCGCGAGGCACCATATCTAACATCAAGACTTCTACACCGATATTTGCAAAATGACATGCAATACCAGATCCCATAACCCCTGATCCTAATACAGTAACATGTTTAATGTGTCTTCTCATAATTATTTTTTGAATATTTTACGATCAGATATTAATTGATTAATCTTTACCATTACTTCAAAAAATATCTTCATCTTTTCTGGTTCTATATTTTCATTAATTGCATTATTAAATTGTAATACGAATCTTTTAGAAGTATCCCTCATTTTCAACCCTTCATTAGTTAATGTTATTAAAACACTTCTACCGTCTTCTGGATTTGGTTTACGTACTATAAATTTTCTGTCTTCAAGATTTTTCAAAGTTCTTGATAAACTTGTAGGCTCAATACCCATTTTAGGCCCTAACGAAGTACTTGGCGTACCTGTTTTGGGATCGATAGACAATAATGTAAAGGCATATACCATAGTCGAGTCATACTCGCTTGCTTGTTCATTATACATTTTTTGTACGGCCAACCATGTTGATCGCAATAAATAGTCAATCGTTAAATCGTCTCTTAACATATCACTCAGTGTATATATAACAAATATAGATTATTTTTTACTATGCAAGCATAATAAAAAATATTTTTTTTTGAATTTCTATATTTTAAGCATATATATTTTAAAAATAACACTTTAAAACACTATTAATCATATTCATTATTATCATTCAAATTAAAATTTAATCATTATTTATAACAAAAACAGTATAGTGTATATGTACACCATTAAATAGATTTTATCATCAATAACTGAATCTACATTATAAATATTAAGTATTAAATTAAACAAAGCTAAGAACTACATTCGTATAAGATTTCAAATCAAATATTTTAAGAATCAAAATATTATGAGTACAACTACAACTCACTCAAAAGTAACTTATGCATCGCTGCTAATTACATTCGGTATTATTTTCGGAGATATCGGAACTAGTCCACTTTATGTAATGAAAGCAATCATAGGAAACGAAAGATTAATTACTGAAGATATTGTCTACGGTGGTGTATCGTGTATATTTTGGACACTATTTTTTCAAACCACGATAAAATATATTTGGCTAACCTTACAAGCTGACAATAATGGTGAAGGTGGAATAATTTCACTTTACTCATTAATTAATAAAAAAGGTAAAAAATTAATTATTCCAACAATTATTGGTGCAGCTATGCTTTTTGCAGATGGTATTATAACACCACCAGTTTCTGTTACATCAGCCGTTGAAGGGTTAAGGTTTATAAAAGGATTAGAAGAAATACCAATCATTCCGATAGTTCTTACCATTATCACCATACTATTTTTAGTTCAGCGATCTGGAACATCTAAAGTTGGGAAAATATTTGGCCCTATGATGTTTATTTGGTTTACTTTTTTAATGGGAATTGGTATTTATATGTTGACAAAGTACCCAGAAATCATTAAAAGTTTAAATCCATATTATGCTTACAATTTATTAGTTAACTATCCAGAAGGATTTTGGTTACTTGGTGCAGTATTTTTATGTACTACAGGAGCTGAAGCATTATACTCTGACTTAGGACATTGCGGGAAAAATAATATTCGAATCAGTTGGATTTACGTAAAGATTGCATTAATCATCAATTACCTTGGACAAGCTGCTTGGTTGATGCATTCGGGTCAAGAATATCTAAATGGTAAAAATCCATTTTTTGCCATGTTACCAGAATTCTTATTAATTCCAGGAATCATTATATCAACATGCGCTGCCATTATCGCTTCACAAGCGTTAATAACAGGTTCTTTCACTTTGGTTAATGAAGCTATCAATATTGGACTTTGGCCACGAACAATGGTTATACAACCCAACGAAGAAAAAAGTCAAATTTATATTCCAACAATCAATGTATTACTTTGGGCGGGATGTGTTTTTGTCGTGCTTTATTTCCAAAGTTCAGAACATATGGAGGCCGCTTATGGACTAGCCATCACTGTAACTATGTTAATGACTACGTTTCTGTTGGCCTACTATTTATATTTATACAATAAACTTCCTAAAGTTGCGATTGCAATTATCATTACAATATTTACAATTATAGAAATATCATTCTTTACAGCTAATATTTTAAAATTTCATGAAGGTGGTTACGTTGCACTTTCAATTAGTTTAATATTTATTGTATTGATGTATTGTAATTATTATGGTAAAATCCTAAACGAGAGAAACCTAGAATTTGTAAATTTTAATAATTATAAAAGTATTTTATCTGAATTGAGCGAGGATAAAAGTGTGAATAAATATTCTACTTTGTTATTCTATTTCACTAAATCAACAAAGAAAAATAAGATTGAGAAGAACATCATTAATTCTATATTAGCTAAACGACCAAAACGCGCCGATATGTATTGGTTTGTAAATGTAGAAAGAACTAATCAGCCTTATACGTTAGCGTATGAATTAATTGAAATTGAAGAAAAGAAAATCTATAAAATTATCTTTAAAATTGGATTCAGAGTTCAACCAAAAACTGAATTATACATCAAAAGAATCATTAGCGATTTGTATCAATCGGGAGAATTAGAATTAAAATATCTTCAACCGACCTTAAAAAGATATAATTCTGAACCGGATATGAAATTTATTTTATTACAAAAATTCCCTTCAATAGAAAGTCATTTCACATTAAAAGAAGCTACAATTTTAAAGGTTTATGGTTTAATTAAAAAGGTTGAATATAATATTTCTAAAAGTTTTGGTTTAGAAAAAAATGACGTAATTATTGAACAAGTACCACTATATCTACATTCTAAAAATAAAATTGATTTACAACGTATTAAATAATATTTTAAAAATAGAAAATTAAGCTACGCTTAAAATTGAAGAAAAAAGAAATTAAACACGAACCTCTATAAAAAGCTGAAGCCTTGGACAAAGTCCAAGGCTCAACCTAATTAACACTAATATGAATTAACACTAAAAACTTATGAAGTAAAATAATGTTCACTTTATTTAAGATGCGATCTAAGCATCCAAGCAGTTTTTTGATGTTGTTCTAACAATCCAACTAAATAGTCTGAAGTAGATACATCGTTTAAATCTTCAATTTCATTGATAGATTCGTTTAAGAAAGCAATAATAATTTCGTAATCGTTTAATAATTCTCTCATGAAAGATAAACTATCATACTTTTCGATTTTGTTTTCTTTTAAGTGAGTTAACTGCAAATACTCACTTATTGTTGCAGGCGCATAAACATCTTTTGTTCTGATTTTTTCTGCAACCTCATCAATTACTAACTGCAACTCGTTATATTGTGTTTCAAAATACACGTGCGCAGTTTGAAAATCTGGACCTTCTACATTCCAGTGAGCATTACGTGTTTTTAAATATAATATTGTTTCGTCAGCTAATAATTGTTTTAAAATATTCGCTATTTTATTTATTTGATCCTCTGTTAAAAATTTCATGATATAGCAAAGTTTAGATTCTAATTTGTTTCTTTTTCTGATACAAATATAAAACAATACTATTTCAAATCAATAGATTTTATAAATTAAAAATTAATTGAATAATAAATAAAATTTATAGAACGACTCTTTTAAATAAAACCTTTTATTTGGTATTATTACAAGGCAAAGTTAACGCAGAATCTCATATTTAAATTAAATAATTAGTTAAATAATCTTTAAAATTCTGTTATTTAGCATTTGTATTCATGATTACTCAATAAACATGCCACAATAAATTGATTTATAACAATATATAAATCATCAATTTTAAAACTAACTAAAAAACTTTTCTGAAATTCATCTATTTCACAAAGATATTTTTCCGTATATACCTTATACAGCGAAAATATTAAATAAATTTTAAGAAAAATTAAGGTCTTAAAATGAGTAAAACCTAATTATATTGCTTTAGAGTTCGTTTACTAAAAACTTCCCTGTTACGCTCTTTTTGTTTTTTGCAATTTCCTCTGGAGTACCTTCTGCTACAACTTTACCACCATTTCTTCCACCTTCAGGACCTATATCAATCACATGATCGCCCAATTTTACAACATCCAAATTATGTTCAATTATGATCACAGTATTTCCAAACTCTACAATAGTCTCAATAACATTCATCAAAATTCTAATATCTTCAAAGTGTAATCCCGTCGTCGGTTCATCTAAAATATAGATTGTTTTACCCGTTTGCTTTTTAGATAATTCTGTAGCTAATTTTACACGTTGTGCTTCACCTCCACTCAAAGTAGTTGATTGTTGCCCCAATGTGATATATCCTAAACCAACATCTTGTAACATTTTAACAACACGATAAATCTTTGGAATTGGTTCAAAAAATTCTACCGCTTCGTTTACTGTCATATCCAAAACATCAGCAATAGATTTTCCTTTATATCTAATTTCTAAAGTTTCTCGATTAAAACGTTTTCCATTACAAGTTTCACAATTTACATGAATATCAGGTAAAAAATTCATTTCAATTACTCGCAAACCTGCACCTTGACATGTTTCGCAACGACCACCTTTTACATTAAAAGAAAAACGACCAGGTTTATACCCGCGAATTTTAGCTTCTGGAAGATTGGTAAATAACGTACGAATATCAGAGAAAATACCTGTATAAGTTGCAGGATTAGAACGTGGTGTACGCCCAATTGGAGATTGATCAACTTCAATCACTTTATCCAAATGTTCTAAACCTTCAATCTTTTTATAAGGCATTGGTTCTTTTTCAGCTCTGAAGAAATGTTGGTTTAAAATTCGGTAAAGCGTTTCGTTAATCAATGTTGATTTCCCAGAACCAGAAACTCCAGATACAACCGTTAATGTACCTAAAGGAATTGAAATGTCTACATTTCTTAAATTATTTCCTGTAGCTCCTTTTAATTTCAAAAATTCACCATTTCCTTTTCGGCGTTCAGTCGGAACTTCTATATTTTTTTTCTTATTTAAATATTGTGATGTTAATGTATCTGATTTTAACATTTCTGTTGGTGTACCTTCCCAAACGATTTGACCACCATTTCTACCAGCTTTTGGACCAACATCAATTACGTGATCTGCTTCTAAAATCATGTCTTTATCATGCTCTACAACCAAGACAGAATTTCCTATATCACGTAACTTTTTTAATGAATCTATCAACTTTACATTATCACGTTGATGAAGACCAATACTTGGCTCATCCATAATATAAAGTACATTAACCAACTGAGAACCGATTTGTGTTGCTAAACGTATACGCTGCGCCTCGCCTCCTGACAAAGTTTTAGAAGATCGATTTAACGATAAATATTCTAAACCTACATCTAACAAAAACGTTAATCTAGTCGAAATCTCTTTTAAAATCTCAAAACCGATTTGTTGTTGCGTAGAACTTAAAGTATTTGGAACATTATCAATCCAATCATAAAGAGTTTTTAAATCTAAATTTGCTACTTCTCCTATGTGTTTCTCGTCTATACGAAAATGTAAACTTTCGTTATTTAAACGAAAACCATAACAAGATGGACACTCGATTTTTCTTGATAATAATTTTGAAATCGCATTAGAATTTGAATTCGTTTTATCATCAATTATATCTTGTAAATAAGGCAACAAACCTTCAAAATCTATTTTATATGTTTTTTTAACGGATGCAAACTTTAAATCTACATTTAATGTTTCTACCAAACCATGTAAAATATCGTGAAGTAGTTCTTTTGATAGATCTTTTAATTTTGTTTTTTGATCCGTATTATGTTTAACAAAAATCGCCTCTAATTGCTTTTCAACTCTTGACGTATTTTTTATTATTTCAAAAATTTCTTCCAGATTATCATTCAAAGATTTTTTATGATCTGAAAATAATTTATCCATATTCACCTCTTTTAACTCCCCTAAACCAGCACAAGTAGAACATGCACCTTTTGGTGAATTAAACGAAAATGTATTTGGTTCTGGCAATGCATAAGAAGAACCTGTTGTTGGACACATCAAGTTTTTTGAATAAAATTTTGCTTCTCCGGTTTCGTAATTCAGAATCATGATGATTCCGTTACCTTGATGCATTGCTTGTGTAATTGAAGATTGTAAACGTTCGTCAGATATTTTATCGTTTAACTTTAATTTATCAATTATCAATTCAATATCATGGGTCTTGTAACGATCTAGCGTCATTCCAGGAGAAATCTCTCGTACTTCTCCATTAATGCGCATTTCTAAAAATCCTTTACGAGAATATTGAGCAAAAAGTTCCCTGTAATGTCCTTTACGAGATCGTACTAAAGGCGCTAATATTGCAATTTTTTGATCATCAAAATTTGTGCGGATCAGATTTATAATTTGATCTTCCGTATAAGAAACCATCGGTTCGTTTGTTGCTGTTGAATAAGCAGTTGAAACACGCGCAAAAAGTAAACGAAGAAAATCGTAGATTTCTGTAATTGTACCAACAGTTGAACGTGGATTTTTTGAAGTCGTTTTTTGCTCGATGGCAATAACCGGAGATAATCCATCGATTTTATCAACATCTGGACGCTCTAAACCTCCAAGAAATTGACGAGCATAAGCTGAAAAAGTTTCGATGTAACGACGTTGCCCTTCAGCATAAATCGTATCAAACGCTAATGAAGATTTACCACTTCCACTTAAACCAGTAATAACTACTAATTCGTTACGAGGAATTTTAACATCAATATTTTTTAGATTGTGTTCTCGTGCTCCGTAAACTTCAATAAAATCTTTATCCATTGCAATTTTTTGATAAGTTGCAAAATTACAATAAAAAAGCCACATTTCTGTGGCTTTAAAGACGTTAAAATATCTTAATTTGTTTTGATTGGAATATAAATTCGTGTTTTTAATTGTAACGAATCCGTTTCTTTTGGATCATTTAAAAACACTTCTAATTCTCTATCATCTAAATTTATTTTTTTACTTTTTGCATAATCTTTCATTAATTGAATGGTATGCTTTCTTTTGCTACGAGAACCTTGATGCAGAGTTAATAAATATTCACCCTCAGGCACAATTACTCTTTGCATTCCTTTTTGAAAATTGATTCCTTCTATATAATTTATCCCAGCAAATAAAGTTTTTCTATTTTTTTCTAAATCATTTTGAGTTGTATAGACTGTTGGAAATCCTAAATCAAAATCGTAAGTATTTTCTTCATTAACTAATGATTCGTAAATGGTTTCAAAAGCTTCATCAGTTTTGTCCATTGCATCCTTATCATCTAAAGTTGAAGTTTTCTTAATCGCCATTAATACTTGACGATTTAATTTTACTAACCTAAATTCACCGTAATTTAATTTTCCTTCCTTACGCTCTTTATCCAACCTAACTTTTACCATCTCGTTGAAATTTTCTATAGATTGTTCAACTTTAGTCAAAGGAGATTTAAAAAATAAAAAATATCTATAAAAATACGGAACATCTTGACTTACATAATGTATATTTAAAAGTGTATTTCCTGATGCTTTCTGTTCAAACTCAATCTTTAGATTATCTTTTTCTTCCCAACCTTGGTACTGTAAAACATATTCTATCGATTTATTCATTTCGAAATCATCTATAATAATCTTCCCATTTCCAATATCAGATTTTGTACTTTTCCATTCAGTGAATTCTTTTTCAGCTTCTTCGTTACTAAATGATTTTACAACTGTTGAATCTTGTCCAGTAAATTGTTCCCATTTAGAAAATTTTCTCAAATCCAAAAACTCATCGTAAACTAATCCTATAGGAGCTTCAATTTCATAAGTTAATTTTTCATCTACTTTTTTTGACAAGAAAAATGGAAAAAGAACAAATAATAAAACCAATCCGATTAAAAATATATTTATTTGTTTCATTACTGTATAATAAGTTACAAATTTACCATTTCGCTATATATTTTATCCTCTTGATTAAAATTATTTCATTAAAAATCATTATTTTTATGTACAAAGAAATTTAAACGCTATGGATTTATCTTCATTATTACAAGGTGCGATGGGACAACAAATTGTTGGAGCTGCTGCACAACAATTAGGAATTAACGAATCTCAGGCACAAACTGCTGTTGGTGCTGCAATTCCATTTTTATTATCTGCATTAAACAAAAATGCTCAAAGTGGTGGAGCTAATGGTATTGCTAACGCTCTAAATCAGCATGACGGTAGTATTTTAGACAATCTTTCTGGATTCTTAGGTCAAGGTGGAAATATGCAAGATGGTTTAGGAATTTTAGGACACGTTTTAGGTGGAAATCAAGAAACAGTTGCAAATAATATTGGAAAACAAACTGGATTAGATTCTGGTCAAATAATCAAAATTTTAGCATTAGTCGCGCCTATTGTTATGGGATTCTTAGGAAAACAAAAACAAGAGCAGGGATTACAATCTGATGGAATCGCTGGATTATTAGGTGGTTTAATTGGCGGAACTAATCAAGCTGCAGGTGGAATCAATTTAGGTGGTTTCGAAAAATTATTGGATCAAGATGGCGATGGTCAATTAGGTGCAAGCGATGTAATGGGATTACTAGGAGGATTCTTCAAGAAATAATTTTTTATATCATATTGATAAATGCGAGTTTGTAAAAACTCGCATTTTTTTTGTTCTATATTTTTTCAAGTTCATAATCAAAACTACTTTTTAATCTCTATTTGATAAAAATAATACTATTTTATCTTAAATATATGGTTTAAAAACAGATTAAATTCACTTTTTATTAATTTTAGCCTACACATCAAACACTAAATGAACACAGTAGATTATTGTACAGAATTTGTAGAGCAAATAGCTTTAAAAAATCCGAACGAAACAGAATTTATTCAAGCAGTATCAGAAGTTTCTGAAAATATATTACCCTTTATCGAGGATCATCCAAAGTATAAAAAATTTAAGATTTTAGAACGAATTGCTGAACCTGAAAGAGTAATACAGTTTAGAGTAACTTGGGTTGATGATGCAGGAGTTGTACAAATAAATAAAGGATATCGAGTTCAAATGAATTCAGCGATTGGTCCATACAAAGGTGGACTTCGCTTCCATCCAACTGTTAATCTATCTATTTTAAAGTTTTTGGCTTTTGAACAAGTCTTTAAAAACTCTTTAACAACATTACCAATGGGTGGTGGAAAAGGCGGATCTGATTTTGATCCAAAAGGAAAATCAGACATGGAAATTATGAGATTTTGTCAAGCTTTTATGACAGAATTAAGCAAACATATTGGTTCTGATACTGATGTTCCGGCTGGCGATATCGGAGTTGGAAGTCGTGAAATTGGCTACTTATTCGGGCAATATCGAAAATTAAGAAATGAATTTACAGGTGTTTTAACTGGTAAAGGATTAGAATTTGGAGGTTCGCTTATTAGACCAGAAGCAACAGGTTACGGTTTATTATACTTTGTAGAATGCATGCTAAATGAAAATACAGATACTTTAGTTGATAAAATCGTTGCAATATCTGGATCTGGTAATGTAGCTCAGTATGCAGCTGAAAAAGCAATAGAATTAGGTGGTAAAGTGGTAACCTTATCAGATTCTTCAGGATATATTTATGATAGTGAAGGTTTTTCTAAAGATAAATTGAAAGTGATTTTTAAGATTAAGAATGAAAATTACGAGAGAATTTCTAAATACATTGACAATTTTCCAAATGCTGAATTTTATCCAAATGAAAAACCTTGGAATGTACCTTGCGATATTGCCTTGCCTTGCGCTACGCAAAATGAATTAGACATTCAAGACGCTATTACTTTACATCATAATGGCTGTAAATTGGTTGCTGAAGGCGCCAATATGCCAACGACACCAGATGCCGTTCATTATTTCTTAGCAAATGATATATTGTATGGTCCGGGAAAAGCTACAAATGCTGGCGGAGTTGCTACATCTGGATTAGAAATGTCTCAAAATTCTATTCGCCAAAATTGGAGTCGAGAAAAAGTTGATTCCTATTTAAAAGATATTATGATTAAAATTCATGATCAATGTAAAACGTACGGATCTGAACCACATCAAAGAAACGTTAACTACTATAAAGGAGCAAACATTGCAGGATTTGTAAAAGTTGCTGATGCAATGTTGGCCCAAGGAGTATAGTTTTTTCCATATATTTAATTCTTTTATAGCCGAAATTAATTTCGGCTATTCTATTTTAACTAATTGTAAAATAACTTTTTTAGTTTAATATTTTCTTGATTTCTTTCTGAATTAAACTTGTTGATTTTCGTTTCTTAAAAATAAAAAATCCTAAAACTCCACCTATTAACAATACGGAAGTGATTAACATTATATTGATACGTTCATGTTTTTCGATTAATTTATCTGTTTCTTCTAAATTTGATTGAAACTGATAATCTATTGATTTACTAATTGATTGCAATTCGTTCTGATTTCGTTCAAAAGTAATTTTCTGGAATTTCTGATTGTATAATTTGTAATTTTCAAATTGGTTTAATGCCAAATAATTTTTAGCTTTTTCTTCAAAAATTCCTTCATTCAGCATTAAATCGCCGATTTCATTAGATAAAATTTCAGCTTCATTAAGCAATTCGAGAGCTTTTGTATAATTGCGTTCAGCAAAATAAACTTCAGCCATTCCTTTATTAGCAAACGCCAACAAACTTTTTGCATTTCCTATTTTCGCAAATTCTGATGATTTTTCAAATGCTTTTTTTGCATTATCTAAATCATTCAAAATCATATACGAATAACCAATATTATAATAAACTACACTTTGATTTGGACTTGCTTTATGCGTTAATTGATTAAAGTATGAAATGGATTGATTGAATTTATCCAAAGCCAATTCAGGATTTGATTGACTTTTATAAATTATTCCTCGAACAGCATAAATACGACCTAAAATAGAAAACTTTGCGTTGTCAGATTCCACCTTTGGAGCCAAAATTTCTGCTTCGTCTAATGTTTCTAAACTTTTACTATACAATTGCATTTGTTGATATTGAATAGCAATTTGTAACAAAACATTCGTTTTATTTTTAACATTCGTAACATACTTCAACAAACCTTTAGCTTCTAAAATAACATTCAAAGATGTTTCGTAATCACGCTTGGCTAAATATGCAGTAGAAAGCAAAATGTAAAAGTTCATTTTCTCATCTACCGAAATATTTTGTTTTATTATATCATTTGAAACTTGTATTGTAAAATCAGGATTTTTGTATAAATTTTTTTCTGCATTAGCATAAATAGAATCCATTTTATCAGAACCAAAAACAAATGATGTTGATAAGAAAAGAAACGATAAAAATATGCGACTAATTCTCTTCATTTTTGATCTGATTTAATTGTTGAATATAAACATTCGGCGACATTCCTGTAATGGATTTAAAAACAGTAGTAAATGAACTGTGAGATGAAAAACCAGAAACTTCTGCCAAATAACTCACTTTATAATTCAAAAATTCTGGATTTTCTTTCATCAAATAAGCAATATAATTTACTCTTAATTCATTAATATACGAATTGAAATTTTTGCCTTTGTATTTGTTTATTACTTCAGATAAGTACTTTGTATTAGTTTCGAATTGTCCGGCCAAAACTGCCAACGACATTTCTTTACTTAAAAATCTATTGGATTTTTCAAATTCCTGTAATTTCTCAAGAATCTCTACTTCTGTATTTTTACTAATAACCAGATTACGTTTATTCTCTTTTAATTGAATTTCGTTTTCTGTTTCAACTTCTTTAATTTGTTGAAAACTATTCATTGCCAGATCAAATTTCTGATTCTGTTTCTTAAAAAAAGCCAACTGTTTTTTTACCTCTTCGTTACGCTTGTTTTCAAAGATCAGATAAATTACTAAAGCAATCAACACAACAAATGATGCAATAACTATATAAATAGATTTACTTTTTTCTGATTCGAAAAGAAATGAATAAGAATTTTTTTCATGAGCCTCAGTAAGTTTTAACAAATAACGAATACCTTCTTTTTGATTGATGTCTAAATCTTCTTTAGAATCAGCATACAACTTATCATATTCTTTGTATTTATCTTTATTATTAATTGCTAAATAACTTTTTGCTAATCCTGAATAGATTAGGTTTTTCATACCTAAATATTCATAATTATCAATTTTTTTCAATGCTTTTTCATTTACCTCAATAGCTAATTGATAATTATTTTCTAAAAAATAAACATAAGCCAAACGATGGCTAGCTAAAGCGAAGAGAAAATTGTATTCTGGATTTGATTCTAAATCCTTCAAAATTTTTAACAACTGAGCTTTTGATTGGTCTAAATGTCCTAATTGTCTTAAAACTGAAGCTTTAAAAATTGAATTTTCAATTAAAAGAATAGTATTCTCTTTAGAGGAAAGCTTTAAACTGTCATCACTTTTATTAAAAAAATCTAATGCTTTTGTATAATCTTTTAAAACAAGATAATTAAGAGCTTGTAGTTGATACAATTTTGCGAACGTAATTAAATAATTTGCATTATCCTTTAAAGAAGGTTGTTCTTCTTTAAGCAATTGATCTATCAACTTCTGAGATTGATTGTATAATTGTAAATTTTGATATTGTTCTGCCAAGACATAATCTGAGTAGAATTTAGCAAAATCAGAGGGTGTTTTATAAGAATCTAATGTTTCTACATCTAATGAAACACGAATAGATTGAATGTATTCGCCTTTCATTGCATAAGCCTGAGAAATAATATTTTGCAATAAGTTTCTACGCTCTATATTTTGTTGGTTTAATATAATTCCCTGAGTAAAAACAATACATTCTTCCGGATTTTGATAGAGCTTCTCAATACTTTTATCAAACAAAGTAAAGAAATCATCATTTTTTTCAGCTTTTAGTAAACTTGTTAGATGCAAAAAACATAATAAAATAACGATAATCAATCGTTTAGGCATAATTCATCAAGTGTTAAATTGAATTTATTTTCTCAAATACAAAAAATCAAAATATTCATTTTCAATAACTTGACATTTTATACTTTCAAATTTCACGAATTTATAAAAACTATCTTTTCATTCAAAATATTTAATTCATTAAAATTGATAAATATTAAATACAACACTCACGAAAAATGAAAAAAATTTACGATTTATCTTTAATGACTTTAGGTTTATTGCTTCTAAGTCCAACTGTTTCAAAAGCACAATTATATATTATTGATTCAAATTTATCTCCTGCAGATGTTAATAATGATGGTGTTGTAACTGGAAGAAAATAAAACAACTTATCGTTGGTCAAATAATGATGGTTTATATCAAATCGGAACAATTGCAGAAGGTAGTACATTTATGGGAAAACCATTAGTAGGTACTGATGGAAATAGAATTGTAACATATTTATTAAACCCTGAAACAAATTTAAATGAAATAACTATTTACGATTATGTTACACATTCTAAAACTTATTTAGGTGGAATCAATGGTTTTTCAGATTTTTCTAAAAGTTCTCCTTGGGGAATGTCTGAAGACGGGACAACAATTGTTGGCTTAGGTTGGTATAACACAATGGTAGGACAAGCTATTAAATGGACTGCTGAAGATGGAATTGTAAGTTTAACAACAAATAATAATGATTCTTCAAGAGCAAATAGTATTAGTAATGACAAATCTGTAATTGCTGGTTGGCAAGATACACCTTTCGGTTTTAGACAAGGTGCTGTTTGGAAAAACGGAACTCAGATCTTATTAACCGATCAAGATGGTTTAGAAGTTAATGAAGCTGGTGAAGTTTCTGGAAATGGTGAATATGTAATTGGGCTTAGCAGTACCTATCCTTACATTTGGAACGAACAAACTGGAATTACATACATAGATCACCCGTCAGCAGGAAACTTTTTTAGAGGTGGAGCTACAGGTATTAGCTTTGATGGTAGCAAAGTTGTAGGTTATTATAGAGGTTAGCCAGGTGGAGCAGCATTTGGTGAAGGTTTTATTTGGACTCCTACTGAAGGTAGAACAGAATTAAATGCTTACGCTGATAGTTTAGGTATCGATACGCAAGGATTAACTTTATCATTGCCATTAGCTATTTCTCCGGATGGTACAAAATCGTTGGTATCGGAAGAGATGCAAACTATTCATTATATGGATTTATGCTTGATTTAACAAACTATTTAAACACAAACAATGCGACTGATTTAAAGAATAAAGTTTCTATTTATCCTAATCCGGTTGCAGATGTTTTAAATATTTCTGGAATAAAAACTGAAGCTAAAATTGAAATCACTAATATTTTAGGTCAAAAAGTTAAATCAGAAAATATTAAAAATGGAAAAGTTAATGTTCAAAATTTAAACAAAGGTACTTATGTAATTTCTATCACAGAAAATGGAAATGTAACTAACCTTAAATTTATTAAAAAGTAACATTAGATATATATGAAAAAGCTCGGTTAATAACCGAGCTTTTCTATTTGTATTTATTTTTTGTAGATCGTTGCTCCACTCGCTTGTGCTCGCGGAAAAATTGTAACATCTGCTATTTGCACATGTTTTGGAGCATTTAAAGCATAAGCAATTGCATCTGCAATATCTTCTGCAACCAGAGGTTCAAAACCTGCATACACATTATCAGATTTTTCCTGATTTCCTTTAAATCTTACCAAAGAAAATTCAGTTTCAACAGCTCCAGGAGCCACATTTGTAACTTTTACACCAAAAGGCAACAAATCAAATCGCATTCCTTTACTCAAAGATTCAACAGCCGCTTTGGACGCACAATAAGTTGCTCCGTTTGGATAAACCTCTTTACCTGCAATAGAAGAAATATTAACAATATGTCCATTTTCAGATTGTTTAATCAATGGAATAACTGCTTTAGAAACGTAAATAAGACCTTTCACATTAATATCAATCATAGCTTCCAAATCATCTAATTCGGCCGCATCAAAAGTTGCTAAACCATGTGCATTACCAGCATTGTTAATTAAAACGTCGATCGATTTCCAATGCTCTGGCAAATTTTCAATCGCATTAAAAACTGAACTCTTATCTCGCACATCAAAATTTAATGTTAAAACTTCGGTTTCTTTTGCTAGTAAATCTTTAAGTTCATCTAACCTATTTTGCCTTCTTCCACATATTATTAATCGATAATTTTTAGCTAATATTTTGGCTGTTGCCATTCCTATTCCAGACGAAGCGCCTGTAATTAAGGCTGTTCTTTTTGTATTCATTTTGTACTAAAAATTGTTTGCTTTTAAGCAACTAAGTTACAATCAAAATTAAGTTTTAAAAAATTAACAAAGTCTGTTTTAACCCATCGAGTAAACTTGCTAAAAAGAAATTAAAAAATGATTTTTGATGATCTCTTTCTACTCCTTTTATTTCTGCTTCTTTTTTATTTCCCGCTGTATTTTTACTAACCGCTACATTGGCAATAGCTGATAAAACTTTCCTTTCAGACATATCGTCTTTTAGTAAATTAAGTTTCAAATTATTGTAACTAATGTCAAATTTACCATTCGCAATGTTATCATTTCCATTGATGTTGAAATTAACCTCATCAAAATTTCCTTCCGCAGAAACTTTTAAATACGGTCGAAGAAATGGATCCATATTTTGCATTGGAAGATTTTTAATATGACCTTTTATACTAAAATTTTCAGCAGTATGCATTGGATTAAAAACCCACTTTACAAACATATTTCCACCCATAAAATTAGATTTCCAATCTAACGTTAAATCTGGTAAAGATTTCTTTTTAAATCCAGAATTTATATTCTTTCCAATCGCATTGATATTAGAAAATGTTAATTTCCCACTTCCTATACTATTTGGTCCTTCTTCAGCATATTCTAATTTTGATTGAACAATATCTAATTGTTTTATAGCCAAACCAAATTTCATTTTTCTTAGTTTTTCTGAAAACATCGATTTTCTCGAAGTATCATCTGGAGGTGTTTTACTTCTAAAAATATTCGCATCCAAACCATTTAAAGTAAATAGATTGGCATTAAGATTAAAATCTTTCTTTTCATCAATATTCCATTTTACTTGTTTTCCTGTAATTTGGTTAATTGTTAGAGTGTATAAATCCTGTTCTTTCTTTAGATTTGATACAAATGCACTACGAGAAATTTTGGGAATTAATTTAAAATTATTTACTAACAAATCACCGTTATGAAATTTAAGATCATTCGTATTTAATTGATAAATTTCATTCATCTCAAAATCTAAACCTTTCGAATGCAATAAGACGTTATCATACAAAAACGGAATCGAGTTTTTTATCGTTGTTGGATCAAACTTTATATTTTTAAAATCAAGATTAAATGTTTTTAAGGTAAGATTTGGATTTTTTCTACCGTAAGGAATCATATTTAATGTTCCGTTTTGTACAGATGTATTCTTAATTTTAATAATATCGTTAAAAGAATTTGAAGTTACAGCTTCTCGTTGAGTTACGCGTTCGGGTTGACCAAACAGAGTAAAATTCGGATTTTTAACAATTAATTGATTAGCAATTAATTCTTTAGAATAAAAATTTTTCAAACCTAAAAGCGTGATATTTACATTTTTAAAATCAAACTTTTTATTGGCAATAAATTGAGATTTTTTAACTTGGATTGTATCAACAATAAGATCAAAATTTATTAAAAATTTCTTTGCAGCTTTTTCAGCATTTTTTGCAATAGTTTTTTCGTTCTTTTGATTGATGATTTGAACTTTCACATCATCCAATTTTATCGCATTTGTTTTGAAATAAAATTGTGAATTATTAAAACCCCATTCGTTATTATTCATTTTTAAAATAGGTGCTTCAATATCCAATAAAGTATTAGATGAAGTGTAATTATTTTTAAATTGATTATTCTTAATCAAAGGTTTCATTTTGAAATCTTGTAACACTAAATTTTTAGTAGTAAAATCTAGCTTAGCAGCGCGTAAATATTGTACCTCGTTCAACTCGTAATACATCGAATCGAGTTTAATTTTGAAGGTTTTGTAATCAATAGGAATTTCAGAAGCTTTCGTAATCGAATTCATTTTAATGCCATCAATATTACAAACAACATTATTGATATAAAATTTTGGTTTAGATGCGTCTGGATACCACATTTTAACGCTTCCATTTTCAATCTCGAAACGTTTAACGTTTATCAATTCTGCATCTGATTTATTTATTTTTACATTCGATTTTTCTTGCTTATTTGCAGCTTTTGCAGCTTTTGCAGCTATGATATTTATTGTTGGATTTGAAAATTTAATTAAATCAGATTTAAAATAAAATTTATCTTGATTATCAAATCCCCAATCTGTTTTGGTTAAAACTAATTTCGGAGATTCGATATCAAAAATATCTGCATCAGTTACATTTGGCGCGTATTTAGTTCCGTCTTTTTGGATAGGTTTTAAACGATAATCATTCAAAATCAATTCTTCATCACTCCATTTCACATGGCTAGAAACCATATATTGATAATTATTCATTCTGAAAACCATTGTATCCACCTCAATTTTAAAATTGGAAAATTGAAATGGAATTTTCTTTTCGACAGTACGTTTATTGAAGTAAATTCCGTCGAAATCAATATTTATATTTTGAACTCTCGCCAATCGATCTTTTCCAGACGAAGAAAATAGATTGAAATTTCCACCTTCAATTTCTAAAGAATTTATATCTATACTTTGACCAACTTTAACTTCTGCTGTATCTTTTTTTGCTTTTACTGAAGGTTGATAATAATTAACTTCTGGCTGTTTAATTTTTATTTTAAGCGCTGCGAGTTCTTTATTTTTAAACAATTTAAAAAAATTAACCCCAACAACATCTATCTGTTTTATTTTACCAGTAACATCTATTGAATCTTTTATTGTGGTAGAATCTTTTGGAGAAACTTCAATATCATTTAACGATAATGAGCTCCTTAGAATTGAAAAATCAACCTCTTGATAGGAGAAATTATAAGGTGTATCATTTTTTTCAGCAATAATGTTTGGAAGTTGCTGATGAATTAAGATTGTTATGAAATAACTTAAAACAAAAAGTATCGCAATGACTGAAGCCAAAACGATACTTGATATTTTTATCCATTTTTTAACGATCATATTAGGTTTTTGATTGAATTATTTAAAACCTAACAAATTTTAATCCAAATATTTAAAATACTATTCGGTGATATCGTAAATTTCTTTGATGTTTTTTAAAATCGTATCAAAATCTAATTCTAAGTCGATAATTTTTCCCGAAAATAAGTCAAAAACCCAACCATGTACAACTAATCCTTTTTTTAACATCGCTCTTTGAACAAAAGGATTTTTAACAACATTAACGCATTGTTCTTGCACATTTAATTCTACCAAACGATTGTAACGCATTCCTTCATTTTCAATCGCATTCAATTCCTCTGCATGTAAACGATACACATCTCGAATACTTCTTAACCAAGGATTCATAATTCCTAAATCTTTCGGAATCATAGCAGATTTTATACCACCACAATTGTAATGCCCACAAACAATAATGTGTTTTACTTTTAGATGTTCTACCGAGTAATCTAATACCGATGTTGTGTTCATATCCAATCCTATAACCATGTTTGCTATATTTCGATGAACAAACACCTCACCTGGCTCTGCACCCAATAATTCTTCAGCTGTTACTCGGCTATCTGAACAACCTATATAAAGCACTTCTGGATTTTGACCATAAGATAATTCATCAAAATACGATGGATTTTGAGCTAAACGTTTATCAATCCAAGCTTTATTATGCTCGAAAATTTTTTCTATATTCATAAGCTAAACTACGTCTTGTACTTCTGGATGACGACCAATGTAAACACTAACATAAGAACAAAATGGTCTAACTTTCAACTCATTTTCTCGCGCATATTCAATAGCTTTTAAAACTAATTTTTCTGCTAAACCTTGTCCTCTCAGATTTGGGTTTACACCTGTATGATTAATAATCATTTCTTTATCTCTCAACAAAAAAGTTAATTCGCCAACAGCTATTTTTTGATCATCAATCAATTCGAAAACGCCATTATTTCCGTTTAATTTCAATTCAATATTCATAGTAATTATTTTATGTAGTAATTAATTGTTCAATTATCTATCCAAAAAGAATATTCAGTTATCAAATTAATAACAAATTTAGGTTTGTAATTTTTAAAAAATACTACGATTTAAAGTTAATTTTTAGAATAATTTACAATTAATTAAAAGACTGATTAACAATATGTTTATAAATCGTTATATAAATAATGTATGACAAGCAATTTTATTCGTTTGATATTTCTTACATTTGTTAGATATATTTAGGAAAATATTCTTCTCTTATGAAATTTATTGTATCAAGCAACACGCTATTAAAAAATGTTAACTTAATTGGTGGTGTTATCAACTCGAATAACACGTTACCTATCCTTGATAATTTTTTATTTGAATTAGACGGAAATCAATTAACAATTACTGGATCTGATTTAGAAACTACAATTTCAACAACTTTAGAAGTTGAATCAAATGACAGTGGAAAAATTGCAATTCCATCTAAAATCTTAACTGATACGTTAAAAACCTTCCCAGCGCAACCTTTAACTTTTATCCAAAAAGAAGGTCACACGTTAGAAATTGTGTCTGAACAAGGTAATTATCAGTTAGCATTCGAAGATGCTAATGAATATCCTCAAACTCCAGATATTGAAGATGCAAGCAATACAACTGTTGGCGCTAGCATTTTATCTGAAGCTATTGTAAAAACAATTTTTGCTACAGGAAACGATGAATTACGCCCTATTATGACAGGAGTATTCTTCCAAGCAGAACAAGATATTTTCCGTTTTGTTGCAACAGATGCGCACCGTTTAGTAAAATACACGCGTACAGGTTTAGAAAACGCGGGTACTTCTGAATATATTATGCCTAAAAAACCTTTAAACTTATTAAAGAATATTTTAGGAGGAAATAATGATGATGTAACAATCGAATACAACAAAACAAATACGCGTTTCTCTTTCCAAAACATTGTTTTAACTTGTCGTTTAATTGACGGTAAGTATCCAAACTATGAAGCGGTAATCCCAAAAGAAAATCCAAACGTATTAACAATCAACAGAAACTTATTCTTAACATCGTTAAAACGTGTGGCAATTTTCTCTAACAAAACAACAAATCAAGTTCGTTTAAAATTAATTGGAAACTCATTAACGATTTCTGCAGAAGACGTAGATTTCGCAAACAAAGCGGAAGAACGTTTACCTTGCGATTACAACGGAACAGACTTACAAATTGGTTTCAACTCACGTTTCTTAATCGAGATGTTAAACAATTTACAATCTGATGAAATTACATTAGAAATGTCTGAACCAAATCGTGCCGGAATCATCAAACCAGTTGATGGTTTAGAAGAAGGTGAAGAAATCTTAATGTTAGTTATGCCAGTAATGTTAAACGCATAATCAAACAGATAAAAATCTATTTTTCAAATAACAATGAAAATCTCATATAATTGGCTTAAAACCTACATCGATACTGAAGTTTCTTTAGATGAAATTTCAGCGGTATTAACAAATATCGGACTTGAAGTTGAAGGTGTAGAAAAAGTAGGTGGAGCTAAAGAATACTTAGAAACAGTAGTGGTTGGTAAAGTTTTAGAGACTCAACCTCATCCAAATGCTGATAAATTAAAAGTTACTAAAATTGACTTAGGTGACGGACAAGCAACACAAATTGTTTGTGGTGCTCCAAACGTTGCAGCTGGACAAACTGTTCCTGTTGCTACAATTGGAACTGTTTTCCCTGGTGATTTTAAAATAAAAAAATCTAAAATACGTGGAGAGGAATCTTTCGGTATGATCTGCTCAGAAGTTGAGTTAGGAATCGGAGAAGATAATTCAGGAATTTTAGTATTGGACGATGCTTTAACAGCAGGAACTCCATTATCAACAATTTTTGTTGAAGAAGAAGATCATTTAATTGAAATCGGATTAACGCCAAACCGTGCAGATGCAATGTCTCACTTTGGAGTAGCTCGTGATTTATATGCAGCTTTCAAAGCGCGTGAAATTAACGGATCATTTACTTCTTACAATGTAGAGGCTTACCCAACGACAGATTTTGGAGCAAATCCAATCGCTATCGAAGTTGCAGATACTGAAGCTGCGCCTCGTTACGCTGGTGTTTATTTAAAAAATGTTACGGTTAAGGAATCTCCAGATTGGTTAAAAAATAAATTACGTACAATTGGTTTATCGCCAATTAACAATATAGTAGATATTACTAACTTTATTTTACACGATTTAGGGCAACCTTTACATGCGTTTGACGCAGATAAAATCGAAGGAAATAAAGTTACAGTTAAGAAATTAGCTGAAGGAACTAAATTCACAACTTTAGACGGAGTTGAACGTTCGTTGAAAGGTCACGAATTAATGATTTGTAACGAAAATGCACCAATGTGTATAGCTGGTGTTTTCGGAGGTCAAGATTCTGGTATTACAGAAAATACTACAAACGTTTTCTTAGAATCTGCTTACTTTGAACCTGTAACAATTCGTAAAGGTGCGAAAGCTCACGGATTAAATACAGATGCTTCTTTCCGTTTCGAACGTGGAATTGATCCATCAATTACTGTTGATGCTTTGAAAAAAGCTGTGATGATGTTAGTTGAATTAGCTGATGCTGAAATTGCTTCTAACATTACAGATATTTATCCAACGCCAATCGAAAACTTTACATTCGATTTACGCTTAGCGAAAGTGAAAGAATTATTAGGTGTTGAAATTCCTGAAGCAACAATCAAAACGATTTTAGCAGCTTTAGATATTAACATCTTAAACGAAAATAACGGAACATTATCAATCGAAGTTCCTGCTTACCGTGTAGATGTACAACGTGAAGTGGATATCATCGAAGATATTTTAAGAATTTATGGATACGATAACATCGAAATTCCATCAAAATTCTCATTCTCTTACGTTCCTACAACTTCTATAGACCCTGAAAAAACAGAAGATTTTGTTGCAAGACAATTAACTGCTGCAGGTTTTAACGAAGCAATGAACAACTCTTTAACGAAAAAAGAATACGAAAATGTATTCTATTATCCAGAGGGAGAAAGCGTAGAAATGTTAAATCCACTTTCTACTGATTTAGCTGTAATGCGTCGTACATTATTAAACGGATTATTAGAAAATGTTGCGTTTAATGTAAATCGTCGTAATACAAATGTTAAGTTATTTGAATTTGGAAAAATTTACCGTAAATTAAATGAAGTTTACGAAGAACAACGTTGTTTAGGAATCGTTTTATCAGGAAACTACACATCGGAGTCTTGGACAGGTAATTTACGTAAAGCATCTTTTGCTGATTTAAAAGGTTTAGTTCAACAACTTTTTGTTCGATTAAAAATTGAAATTACAGCAGAAAAAGCAGCGCATAATGATAATTATACAGATGGTATCGAAATCTTTAATAATGAAGTTTCTTTAGGATCTATTGGAATTATCAATAAAAAATTAGCAAAGAAAATTGGAATATCACAAGAGATCTACTTTGCACAATTAAACTGGGATGCTATTTTAACATTAGCAAACGAGCAAAAATTAACGTACAAAGAAATTTCTAAATTCCCATCGTCTCGTCGTGACTTAGCTTTATTATTAGACAATACAGTGAAGTACGAAGAATTATATCTTGCAGCACGTTCAGTTAAAACGAACTTATTAAAAGATATTAATTTATTTGACGTTTACGAAGGTGATAAATTACCTGCTGGTAAAAAATCATACGCATTAAGCTTTATGATTCAAGATGAAAATAAAACATTAAGTGATCAAGAAATTGATGGCGTAATGAATAAATTAATCAAAGTTTACCAAACTCAATTCAATGCTGAATTAAGATAAAATATAAACTTATGAAATTTGTAAAAGTATTATCAGTTCTCGCTTTGTCAGGGATATTATTAACAGGTTGTACAACTTCAAAAAGTGCATCAACAGGTTATAATGTAACTACAAAAAATAAATCATCATTAACTGAAACGAAATGGAATTTAGTTGAAGATGATGAAATCGTGAAAGGATTCAACGGTGAAAATGTTCATATCACAATTACTGAAGATGGAAATTTGAATGGTTACGCAGGATGTAATCAAATATTTTCTGAAGGTTTATTAGAAGGTTCATCCATCAAATTCAATTTAATTGGAGGTACAAAAATGCTTTGTCCATCAATGAAAATAGAAGAATCTTTTACAAGCATATTAAAGTCTGTTGACCGATATGAAATTAAAGGAAACGAATTATATTTTTACAAAGGCAATATGCTTTTATTAAAGTTTATAAATTAAGAGAAGAATATATAAAAAAAGGCGAACCATTTGGTTCGCCTTTTTTGTTATGATAGATTAATGTGATTTATCCACAATAACATCGTTATCTATTTCCTCATCATCTTTCAAGAATTTTTTCGCAACTTTTCCTACTGTTAAACCTTGAACAACAATCGAAAATAATACGACAATATATGTAATTTCTAACAACAATTCTTTCCATTCGCCATTCGGTAAAGACATTACTAATGCAATAGAAACACCTCCACGAATTCCACCCCAAACCATTACTGGCAAAGAACCTTTTGAATAAGGATTTCTTCTTAATAGCGTTTTGAAAGGAATCAAAATCGATAAAAAGCGTGAAAATAACACAACGAAAATACAAGATATTCCTAATAAGATTTGATCCAATAAATCATCGATTAACAATAATTCAAATCCAATAAACAAGAATAAAATTGCATTCATAATCTCGTCAATCAATTCCCAGAATTTTCCTAAGTAATCTTGAGTTTCCTTAGACATCGCTACAGATTTACCATAATTACCAATGATTAAACCTGCAATTACCATCGCTAAAGGAGATGAAGCATGAAGTTGCTTCGCAACTAAAAATCCTCCCATTACCACAGCTAACGTCATTAAAACAGAAACTTTATAATCGTCAATCTTCTTCATTAAGTTAGAAGCTGTAATTCCTAAAACTGCACCTAAAATAATTCCTCCACCTGCTTCAATCAAAAATAGTTTAGAGATTGATCCAAACGAAGCTTCAAAATTTGGATTCGTAGCAATTTGTAAAACAACAGCAAACATTACAACAGCAACCCCATCATTAAATAAAGATTCTCCTGTGATTTTAGTTTCGATAGCTTTCGGAACTTTCGCTTGCTTTAAGATTCCTAATACAACAATAGGATCTGTAGGCGATATTAAAGTACCAAACAATAGACAGAATATGTATGGAATATTGATTCCGAATAAAGGCGCTAGATAATATAGAATACCAGAAACTATAAAAGCCGACAACACAACACTAACTGTTGCATAGGTCATGATGGCCCATTTTTGATTTTTTAGATCCCCAAACTTTACATGTAACGCTCCGGCGAATAATAAAAAATTAAGCATTGCACCCATTAAGATTTCATTGAAATCTAAATCTGTAAATAATGCATATAGTTCTTTCGTTGCATCAGGAAAAAATTGATCTCCTACAAGACGAATAACAACTGAAACTAACATTGCGATAATCATAATTCCAATCGTTCCTGGAAGTTTTAAAAATCGCAGATTAACATACGCAAAAATTGAGGCAAGCACAATTAAAGCAGAGAAAGAGTAATACAATTCCATTGGCAAAAAATAATTGATTATATAATTAATGAAGCCTAAAGATATGAAAAAAGCCACTTTACAGTGGCTTTTAACAATTATATAGATAAATAAATATTTTTATTTATAAAGAATTAGTCTTTTGGCGCTTGACCAATTAATTCCATAAACTGATCTAGTTTAGGTAAAATAATGATTTGAGTACGACGGTTTTTAGAACGTCCATCTTCAGATGCGTTAGAAGTTAAAGGATTATATTCTCCACGTCCACCAGCTGTCATACGTTTTCCATCAACACCAAATTGATTTTGTAATGCCTGTACTACAGACGATGCTCTTAAAGCAGATAAATCCCAGTTGTTACGAATGTTTGTTTTATTAATTGGAACATTATCCGTATTACCTTCGATTAATACATCGTAATCTTTATAGTCGTTTATGATTTTAGCAATTTTGCTTAAAGTTTCACCAGCAGCTGGAGAAATTTCGTAAGATCCAGATTTGTATAACATATTATCTGATAACGAAATATAAACTACTCCTTTTAAAACCTGAACATCAACATCTTTAGACTCGTCACGAGATAATGAACGAGTTAAATTATTTGTTAATACCATGTTTAAACTATCAGATTTATTTTTAGTATTAACTAAGTGCTTGATGTATTTATTAGATTCGTTAATTTCTTTTACTAATTCAGCAACGTTTTTGTTACCACCTTCAATACAGTTAGATAAAGCTTTTTGTAACTCACGTACTTGTGCGCGTTCGCTAGATACTGTGTTTTCGAATTGATTATTTGAGCTTTCGAAATTAGCTAATTTAGATTTAGCAACCGCTAACTCAGTTTGACAACCTTGGTTTTCTGAATAAACAGAATTAAAACGATCAGATAACTCGTCATACTTTTTCTGACTCACACAACTAAATAAAGTTGTTCCAGCGATTAACACTAATGGGAAAATTGAAAATTTCATAAATATTCTAATATTTAATTAATACGAATTTATAACATTATCACAATTACACAACAATATCATTATATTAATCAATAATATAAGTTTGTAGTATAATTTTATATGTGATACTAATTAGTAAAATTACATCATAGCTTATTATTAATTTGATATTACTAAAGCTAATATATAACAAAAAGCTCTCCAAAACATGTTATTGGAGAGCTTTTTTATTAACAATTATTTTTATCGTGTATCTAACCTTGTGGAATGTATAACACTTGTCCTGGATAAATTTTATCAGGATCAGATAACATTGGCTTATTTGCATCAAAAATAACTGGATATTTCATTGGATCGCCATATACTTCTTTTGCAATTTTTGATAAAGAATCTCCACTTTTCACAGTGTACATCGTTGCTGCAATATCTGGAATTTCAATTTTTAATGGTGTTTTTAAAGTTAATTGATCCTCTACATTTTCAACTCCATCAACATTTCCTGCAGTAGCTAATATCTTTTGTTTTTCGTCAATATTCAATGCTTGCCCAGAAACTACGATAGTTTCTCCATTTGCAGAAAAAGTTACGTTAGATAAATCAAAATTAAATTTAGCTACATGGTCTTTTACTTTCGCTGCTTTTTCTTCAGGTGTATCTGCACCTCCAAAAATTTTTTCCCCTGCGTTTTTAATAAAAGAGAATAATCCCATAGTTTTATTTTTTTAGTTAATATGTAATTAAATATTGGTCAATATAAATATAGGTTTTTTTTCTAATAATTAACGCTGAATTGATTCAAATTTTGTTTTTAAGTTATCTATTGCAATACGTTGCGTCTGTAATTGCGATGTTACCACATCAATTTGGTCATCTAAAACATTGTTATTTTCTTCGGCCATCATCACTTTTCCAGTTAAAATTTGAATTTTTTCATCCAGTGATTTAAATCGATTCACCTCTTTAGTTTTTTTCTTCATCAAAACATCAATTTGTTTATCTTCTGAAGCACGTTCAAGCTGATTTTCTAACAAGTCTAATTTATCACCAATTAAAGTTCGCTTATTTTCTAATTTCAACAATTCATTATTCGATTTTAAATACGATTTGATTGAAGTTCCTTTCTTTGTTTGTAATTCTACATTTTGTTTACTCAATTTAATCATCGACTCATTTGCAATTCGCAAATTATTACGAACACATGCGCGTCTTGATTGGTAAGACAAATCTCTTAACTTTTCGTAGATTTCATTAAAATCAGGATTATTTTCAGAAAAATACATTCCGTTTTGATCTTGTAACGTATTAATCAAAGTTAATTTCGTTGGCGAATCTTCTACAATGCTTAAAATAATCTTATAACTATCTTTAGAATTTTTAAACTGAAGATTATTGGCCTCATTTTTCTTCAAGATACTAAACGAACCCGCTTTATTCAATACCCAATTTTGCCACGTATTATGTACAGTTGTTTGCGAACAATTTTCTACCGAATATGCGTACGAATTCATTTGTCTTCCATTCATTTCATATTCCACAGCAAACAAACCTTCGTTTTCTTGTGCAAAATTAACTCCTGTAAATAATAGCGAAACTGCTAAAACTAAATATTTCATTGACTTAAATCTTGATGTATGATTCTTATTTCGAAAAACAATTTACTCAAATTTCATACAATGTTAATATTGTTGTACAGATTTTTTTTAATATTTACTTTTATACATATTTATAAACTACATGCAAACAAAAATTTTATTAGTATATACGGGTGGAACTATTGGAATGGCAAAGGATTATGGTGATCAATCATTAAAACCATTCAATTTTGATAATTTATTAAAACAGATTCCTGAATTGTCTTTAATCGATTGTAAAATCGAATACCATAGTTTTGAAACTCCGATTGATTCTTCTGATATGAAACCTGAATATTGGATAGAAATTGCTAATACAATTGAGGATAAATATGAAGAATATGATGGTTTTGTGGTTTTACATGGAACCGATACAATGGCTTATACAGCATCTGCGTTAAGTTTTATGGTTGAAAATTTAGAAAAACCTATCATTTTCACTGGTTCACAACTTCCAATAGGTGATTTACGAACGGATGCGAAAGAAAATTTGATTACATCAATTCAATTAGCTGCAATTCAGAAAAACGGAAAACCAATTGTACAGGAAGTCTGTATTTACTTTGAATATAAATTGTTTAGAGCCAATCGCGCTACTAAAATTAATGCTGAAAACTTTGATGCTTTCGAATCTCCGAATTATCCGATTATTGGAGTTTCTGGTGTGCATTTAGAAATTAAAGAGAATTTACTTTTAGATAAAAAAGTTTCAGGTAAATTATCCTTCAATAAAAATCTTTGTGCTGATGTTGGTGTTTTAAAAATATTCCCAGGAATGAATCGTTGTTTTATCGAAAGTGTTTTAAACGCACCGTGTACAAAAGCTTTTATTATTGAGGCCTTCGGAACAGGAAATATTTTTACAGATCAATGGTTTATAGATTTATTAAAAGAAAAAGTTGATAGTGGAATTCATTTAATTATTAACACACAATGTTCTGGCGGAATGGTAGAAATTGGCCGTTATGCGACAAGTGATGCATTATTAGAAATGGGTGCGATTTCTAGTTTCGACTTAACAATGGAAGCAGCAATTACAAAAGCAATTTATTTACTTGGACAAAATTTATCAAAAGAAGAGTTCAGAACACAATACGAAGCAAATTTAAAAGGTGAATTAAGACATCACTTTTATAATTAAATAAAAAGAGCTTATCAAAATGATAAGCTCTTTTTATTTCAATTTATATCATTCAATCAAATAAGATTCGTGATATTTTTAGTAAAATTCCAATCGCTAAAAACGTTTATACTTCTACTCATTTCGTTCAAAAAATCTTAAATTTGGTTTATGCTAATTAACGCACACACACATCACATTTCCCAAAATCCATTAATCGTTAGGGACATCTACAATCAATATCCTTGGAATTTTGTTGCAAACGAAGCGTATTATTCCATCGGAATTCATCCTATACTTATTAATGAATCAAATATTGAGAGAGATTTATTAACAATAGAAAAACATCTATCAAACGAAAAATGTTTAGCAATTGGAGAAATTGGTTTAGATAAAATCACACCTATTAATTTTGATTTACAAATCAGTGTTTTTAAAGCACAACTTAAAATTGCAGAACTACATCAAATCCCTGTTATAATACACTGTGTGCGTGCTTATCAAGAAATATTATCTATACGAAAAGAACTAAAACTTAGTATTCCTTTTATTTTCCATGGATTTAATAAAAACGAACATTTAGCACAACAAATTATAAGTAATAATTGTTTACTTTCATTTGGAAAAAATTTGCTTCAAAACCCAAACTTACAAACTATATTTGCAAACCTTTCGGATGAAAATTTCTTTTTAGAAAATGATGATAGTCAAATTTCTATTGAAGAAATCTACTCGAAAGCTGCTGAAATTAGAAATACTTCTGTAGATAATATTGAAAATATTATTCAGGAAAATTTCAAACGAATTTTCAATAAATAGTAAAAAAATAAATTAATCATATGGCAATTTGGCAAGAAAGAGCTGAGTTATTATTTAAAGAAGAAGGTTTAAAAAACCTTAAAAATTCTAACGTATTAGTTGTAGGTTTAGGAGGTGTTGGATCTTTTGCAGCAGAATTTATCGCTCGTGCTGGTGTTGGTAAAATGACTATTGTAGATGGTGATACTGTTGATATTACAAATATTAACCGACAATTACCTGCATTACATTCTACCGTTGGAATGAATAAAGTTGATGTTGTTGGTGATCGTTTAATGGATATTAATCCTGAATTAGAACTTACACGTATCAACGAATTTTTGTCGCCTGAACGTACACACGAAATCGTAACAGAAGATTTTGATTATGTGATGGATTGTATTGATTCTGTTACACCTAAATTAAATTTAATTATTGCTGCGAAACGCAAAAAGATTAAAGTTGTGAGTAACATGGGTGCAGGTGGAAAATTTTTAGCAAGTAAAGTACAAGTAAAAGATATTAGTAAAACTGATGTTTGTCCATTAGCTAAGAATGTTCGTAAAAGATTAAAAAAAGCTGGAATATCAAAAGGTGTAAAAGCAGTTTTTTCTACTGAAGTTCCTGATGAAAGTTCTGTAAAATTAACTGACGGAACAAACTTTAAAAAATCTTTTTATGGTACTAACAGCTGGATGCCTGCTTTATTTGGTTTACATGCTGCAGAAACTGTAATCAAACATTTAATAAAAAAGAACAAGTAATATCTGTATTTTACAATGGTTTTATTATTTTAGAGACCTTAAAAAAAAATCATAACACATTAAGAAATGAATATCAACTACGATTATATCACGTACAATGATGTCTTACGCGCTCGTCGTGAGATGTATGAAAGAGCATACGAAAAACACGCTACGAATTCTATTTTAAATTCAGCACGTGATTTGTTTAGTCAAGGAGCATTCGATATGTGTATTAGTATTTGTCAAGGATTATTAGATTCTAAAGATCCTAAACAATTATACGACGCAAAAAAATTAATTGCTTTATCTTATTACAGCAAACAAGATCATGCGAATGCAGATGAAGCTTTTTATGATTTAACTCAAAATTCTACAAATTCTGATGATTATTTTAACGCTGTTATTTCATCAGCTTTAAATAAAAATTTCGAACGTAGTAAAGCTCTTTTTGAGGTTGCTCTAGAAAAATATACGCACCACGGAACGCAAAAAAATATGCCTTCTGTACAATTAATTCTTCATTACATGATTACATTAATTACTGTTGAAGAATTTGAGTTAGCAAAAGAGCAGTTTCATTTATTAAAAGAAATTTACATCAAAGTTAAAAACACTGACGAAAAATTTCTACGCTCTCGTGCATTAGAACCGATCGAAAAATTCTTGGAACTTTCAACTCCAATTTTAAAGTTATTTACGGAAGATGAATTGGAAGTTATTTACGACGCTTTACATTCAAATATTGACGAAGCGGGACAAGAAAAAGTTTCAGATTACTTTAATTCAATCGTAAAATAAGATTTACATCTTCATTTAAAATATACCAAGCACGCTATTTAGCGTGCTTTTCTTTTTTAGATAATTATAACATTTTTTGTTATTAATTAAGATTTAACGGAATAATTAATGTTTTTATTTAACTGTACAAACTAAAAAAAGAAAACAGATGAAAACATTAATTAAAAACACAGCATTTGCCTTTGCAGGTATTATTTCATTCTCATTTACTACCATAGATGATAAAGATCCAAAAATTGTTATTGTAGATATTGTTGATAACATCGAAACTACAAACAATCAAAATTTAACTTCAACCTTCAAACAATCACTTGATACAATAAATCAAGCGGATGATATTAAAATTTTGGATTGGAAAGAAATTGCAAATGGTTTAGATGATACAAAAAAACAAGTATTATTAGATAGTATTCAACCTGATGTTGTATTAACTCTAAATTTTAAAAATTCTGAAAAAGGAAATAACGCAGTAACCGCAGTTGTTTTTAAAGGAAATAAACATTTTGATGAATCTTTAAGCACAGCTCGTGATTTAACAAATTCTTTTGATGAAAAAGTTATTAAAAACGAAGGTGTTTTTCAGGCTGAGTCAAAATATATCCAAGACAATGCTACACCAGCGATATTTTTAAGTGTGGAGACTTTAAACGATCAACCTTCAAATTCAGAAATTGTATCTACACTTACTGATTTTATTAAAAATGTAAAATCAGAAAATGAAGATCCAAACGAAATTATCAAAAACGATAGTATCCAAAGTGATATAAAAATAGAATAATGTGATTTTTAAAATTCTTTTAATTTACTAGGAAGTAGTACTCAAAATACGAGTACTACTTTTTTATTACTTTAAATTATTTAAATTTGTTTCTAAAGCAAAAATCAATGTCAAAACAAGGATATATCGCTCGTTACTTTAATATTGTTAGAAAATTATCTCAACAAAAGTATTGTTCTTTCGAGGAATTAGAATCTTTTTTAGAAGATCAGTTCGAAATGATGAAAGTTTACGATGATACTTTAGAGTTTAATTTTTCTAAAAGAACGTTGCAACGAGATATCCGAGAAATTAGGACAATCTTAGGAATTGATATTGTTTATAGCAGATCAAACAAAGGTTATCATATAGAACAAGATGATTATTCTTCTGATTTATTCCTGAAAACTATTGAAGAAATAAATAGTTTTTCAGCTTTAAAACTAACTAATTCTTTAGACAATGTTGTTTATTTAGAGAAACGACAACCAAAACGTGCCGAATATTTACCCGATATTATTCAAGCCATTCAGAAAAAACGAAAATTAGAATTCAATTATTTAAAATTCGGAGAAACTGAAGAAACTTCACGCAAATTAAATCCAATCGCAATTAAAGAATTCAATAACCGTTGGTATTTGATTGCTGAAGAAAACGATTTAATTAAAAATTTTGGAATTGAAAGAATGTCGAAAGTTTTGATTTCAAATGAAAAAATTGGGAAGAAAATCAATTTTGATTATGATGAAAAATACCAACATTGCTTTGGAATTATCGCACCTAATACAGAAGAACCTTTTGATGTTGAATTAGAAGTAGATTTAAGACAAAGTGCTTATCTTGAGACTTTGCCATTACACAGTTCTCAAAAGGTTTTAAAAAAATCTGCTGATAAAATGGTGTTTGGACTAAAAGTGTACATCACAACCGATTTTATCAGCGAAATATTATCTATGGGTAAGTTTGTAAAAGTAATAGAACCTCAGATTTTAAAAGATCGTATCAAGGAACATCTTTCAGTTATGAATGATTATTATAATTAATTATCGTTCAAAATCTAATTTATACATAGGATCTAAAACCAACTTTGCATCAAATTTTTCGTTGGTATTTACATCTACAAAACCTTTTATTTTTACTGTTTTTTGTTTCGTTAATAATTGATGAATTTGGTTATCTGTTAATTTTTTTCCACCAATTTCAAACGGAATCATAAAACCACATGCCTTAAAGTTTGCACAACCATAGGCAGTTTTACCTTTCACAATTTTGTGCTCCTTACATTTCGGACAAGTAGAATCTTCAATCAAAATTTTCTCTTTTTCCTTTTTAGGCTTAGATTGTTTTTCCTCTACATTTTTCGTTGTATGAGAAGCGATTGGACGAAAATAACTTTTCTTAACAGAATTTGTCAATTCGGTTACCATTGAAATTAGTTCTTGTTTAAAAGTTTCTAATTCGTATTCACCTTTTTCCATCAAACGAAGTTTACGTTCCCAAACTCCAGTTAATTCAGGTGACTTTAATAATTCATCCTGAATTGTATCAATCAAATCAATACCCGTTTGTGTCGCAATTATATTACGTTTTTTCTTTTCGATGTACTTACGTTTAAATAACGTTTCAATAATATTGGCACGCGTAGAAGGTCGACCAATTCCGTTGTCTTTCATCAACTCTCGCATTTCTTCATCATCAACTTGTCGGCCAGCAGTTTCCATAGCTCGTAACAAGGTTGCTTCTGAATAAAATTTTGGTGGCGTTGTTTTTCCTTTATGTATAAACGGTTCGTGAGGACCTTTTTCACCAATATTAAAAATTGGCATGATCTTCTCCTCGTCATCTTTTTTATCTTCCTGTTTATCTTTCACATAAACTTCTCTCCAACCCATTTCAAGAATTTGTTTTCCTGATGCTTTAAAGTTGATTGAAGTTAAATCGCCATCTTTTCCCGTATTTTCTACTTTACCTTCAACATTTGTATTGGCAACTTTACATTCTGGATAAAACACAGCAATAAAACGACGAGCAACCAAATCATAAATACGCTTTTCATCTAAATTTAATCCTTGTGGAAAAATTTCTGTCGGAATAATTGCGTGGTGATCGGTTACTTTTGTATCATCAAAAACAGCTTTAGATTTTGCTATAGGCTTTTGTAACAAAGGTTCTACCAAAGGTTGATAAGCAACTAATTTCTGTAAAATACCTGAAACTTTAGGGTAAATATCTTCTGATAAATACGTTGTATCTACACGAGGATAGGTAACAAACTTTTTTTCGTATAAACTTTGTATATACTTTAATGTATTCTCTGCAGAATAAGCATATTTTTTATTAGCTTCTACTTGTAAAGAAGTTAAATCAAATAAGCGTGGATTTTTTTCTTTTCCTTCTTTAACTTCGAAGTTGATAATCTCAAATTCTCTATTATTTATAAAAGCTAAGCCATTTTTTGCTTTATCCTCTGATTTTAATCGTGGAATATCAGCCGTAAATTCTACCGTTTTATAAATCGTTTTTAATTCCCAATATTCTTCTGAATTAAATGCATCAATTTCTTTTTGACGCTTTACAATCATCGCTAAAGTTGGGGTTTGTACACGACCAATAGACAAAACAGTTTTTGGTGGTGCAAATTTTTTAGTAAACAAACGTGTAGCGTTCATCCCTAATAACCAATCACCAATAGCGCGTGCTTGCCCTGCAGCAAAAAGGTTTTCATATTGCGAACCTAATCTTAGATTGGCAAAACCTTCTTTAATAGCTTCTTCTGTTAAAGACGAAATCCACAATCGGCGCAATGGTGCTTTACTTTTAGCTTTTAATAAAACCCAACGTTGTATTAATTCTCCTTCTTGTCCAGCATCGCCACAGTTAATAACTTCTTCCACTTCAGTATTTGTTACTAAATTCTGAATGATCTTGAATTGTTTTTTAACTCCAGCATTATCAATAACTTTAATTCCGAATGAAGGTGGAATCATGGGTAAATAATTTAAATCCCAACTTTTCCACTCTGGTGCATAATCCTGAGGTTCTTTTAAAGTACATAAATGTCCAAAAGTCCATGTTACTTGATACCCGTTACCTTCATAGTAACCATCTTTTTTTTGATGAGCACCTATTACTTTAGCGATGTCTTTAGCAACGCTTGGTTTCTCTGCAATACAAACTTTCATGGGATTAAATTTAAAGAAGTACAAAAATCTTGATAAAATATTTAATTATAAAATATTTTTTAAAAACTAACATTTTAAAAATGCAACATATAGAAAAAAGCATTAAATTAGTTTATTATATAACTAAACATCAATAATTTAACATAAATTACACTTCAATCAGTTATTAAACAGGTATATTAACAATCTGATAATAAATAAATGCAAAATCAAATTTATTATAAATTTAACGTGATAAGTGAATAAAAAATATTGACGTTTTAAAAAATTTTCACTTAATTTACACCCACATTAATAAAAATCATAATATTTAAAAGAATTAGTAAATGGAAAAGAATGTATCAGTACCAGCTAAAGGTAAAAAAGGAGGTATAAATCCTGTGATTACTATGATCGTATTAATTTTAGCAGCTATGGCTATTTTCTACGGTATTTTTGGAGCTGAAGGAAACTTCGAAGGTGGAGACACTGCTAAAGGTCACCCATTAAACATGTTAGGGATTATTTATAAAGGAGGGGTAATTATCCCATTCTTAATGTCTTTCTTCTTTATGGTAATTGTTTTCTCAATTGACCGTGCAATTGCTTTAGGAAAAGCTAAAGGAACAGGAAGTGCAGACAAATTTGTTAACGACATTCGTGCTTTATTAAACAAAAATGAATTAAATAAAGCTATTGAATTATGTGACAAACAAAAAGGTTCTATCGGTAACGTAGTAAAAGAAGGTTTAACAACTTACAAAGCTTTAGAAAACGATACAACTTTAAACAAAGAGCAAAAATTAGCGCAATTATCTAAAACTTTAGAAGAGGCTACAACTTTAGAAATGCCAACTTTAGAGAAAAATATGACAATTATTTCTACTATTGCTTCTGTAGGTACATTAATTGCCTTAATGGGAACAGTATTAGGTATGATTAAATCTTTCTTCGCATTAGGAGAAGGTGGAGGATCTGTTGATTCAGCTACATTATCTGTAGGTATCGCGGAAGCCTTAATTAATACAGGTATGGGTATTGGTGCATCTGCATTTGCGATCATCGCTTACGCTTACTTTACTTCTAAAATTGACGAATTAACATTCAAAATTGACGAAGTTGGAATGAGTATTCAACAATCTTTCTCTGCTCACAATTAATATTCAACAAATCGAAACAAAGTTTACACTTTGAGATTTAGTTAAATTAAACAAGAATATTAATAAATAAAACAGAGGAAAATGGCAAGAGTAAAACCGAAAAGAAGAGGTCCGGATATGGACTTAACAGCTATGTCTGACATGGCTTGGCTTTTGTTATCTTTCTTTATCTTAACATCTAACTTCCGTGATCCAGAAACTGTAGCAGTTGTTACTCCTACTTCTGTATCTAACGAGAAAATGGCGGAAGAAAACATGATGATCGCTAAAATTGATGGAAAAGGAAATTTCATGATGTCTTTTGAGGAAGACGATAGAATTCCTGCTCTTGAAAGAATGGGTGATAAATACGGTGTTAAGTTCACAGACGCTGAAAAGAAAGCTTTCAAAAGTTTACCAGAATTTGGAGTTCCAATGGCAGAGATGAGACAATTCTTAAATCTTCCAGCGGACAAACAAGCAACATATAACCCAGGTATTCCATTAGATACAATCGGTGGAGCAAAAATCGAGGTTGTTGATTGGATTTTTGAAGCGCAAGAAACTAATCCTGATTTATTCTTAGCAATTAAAGGAGATGAAACATCTGAATACAAACAATTCAAGACGTTAATCAAACAATTGCAATTAAAAAACATGAATAAGTTTCAGTTAATCACATCGCAAGAATAATTATAAAGAAATTAAAGAATGTCACAAATAGATACATCAGCCGATAGTGGCGACGGAAAAAAAGTCCGTTCCAAAAAGCAGTCAACGAAAGTTGATATGGCTCCTTTGGTAGATTTAGGTTTCTTATTAATTACTTTCTTCATGTTTGCTGCTACGCAAATTAAACCGAATGTGATGAACTTAAATATGCCTCCAATAATTGATAAGCCGAAACCAAATGAGATTCCTGAAATTGACTTAAGAAATTCATTATCTATTGTATTAAATGATGAAAATAAGTTATTTTGGCATCAATCTGACCAAAAAAGTTTATCAACAACAACTTTAAATGAAACAGACTATTCTGCTGAAGGTGTTCGTAAAGTAATTACTGATGCGTATGCGAGAGCACCTAAAAAAGACATGTTTACTGTTATCATTAAACCAACGGACGGAGCAAGTTATAAAAACTTAGTTGACGTTTTAGATGAAATGGAAATTACGAAATCTACTAAATACGGAATCGTTGAGGTAGCTCCTTGGGAACAAGTAATACTTGATGAGAAAGTAGGTAAATAACGTAGATTGATTAATCAAAAATAAATTTTAAAATGTCAGATAACAATAAGAATATAAAATCTTTAGACGAGATCGTATTCGAGAACAGAAATAAAGCTTACGGTGCGTACGATTTACGTATGTCTGAGAAGAATACTTTATTACGTGCTCTTTTACGTGGTGGTCTTATCGTTTTATTGATGGTTGGTGGAATTCTATTCTCTGTTTCTGATTTAGGAGGTGGTAAAAATAATGAAGATATTTCTGTTGAAGTAGATTTATCTCAAATTGATATCCCAGAAGTTGAAGAACCAGAAGAAGTAGAACCGGAACCAGAACCAGAGCCGGAACCAGAACAAAGATACCAAGAAGAAACAGCACAGGTAAAAGTTATTATGCCGGAACCTAAGGCTGAACCTAAAAGGGAAGAAACTGTTCCAGAGGTTAAAGCAATGGAAGATAAAGATTTAGGTTTAGTAGACCGAGAAGGTCCTAAATCTACAACTCAAACTGGAGGTGCTAACGAAGTTAATACTAACAAGGAAGCTCCTAAAGAAACTCCTAGAACTGAAAATCCTAGTACTGGTACAAAACCAGCTGCTCCAGCTACAGTAACTGCTCGTTCAGCAACTGTAATGGCAGTTTACCCAGGATGTGAAAAGGATGCTGCTAAAGGTAAACAACAAGCAATTGATTGTATGTCTAAGCGTTTAAATGCTGATATTGGAGATGAGTTAGCAGATTTCGCTGAAATTGCAGAACGTGATGGTATCACTAGTGCAGTTGCTAAATTAAACTTCCAAATTAACACTCAAGGACACATTGTAAAAATCTCTCCTCAAGGAGATGCGAAATTAGGTCCTGAAGCAAAAAAAGCTTTAGAGCGTATTACAGCAAAACAACAAAGAAGAGGTAAAACAATTAAACCTGCAGAATCAGATGATGGTAGACCAGCGATCTTAAACTTTAATATCCCTGTTCGTTTCCAACAGATGTAATCATATAAAAAATGGATATCATTACGATATCCATTTTTTGTTTATAATAAAAGGCGAATCATACGATTCGCCTTTTTTAAATATATGATTTAGAAATTAAAATCTTTCAACAACTTAATGTATCGATCAATTCCATGTTCTATTTCCGAAATTAAAATGTATTCATCTGGTGTATGAGAACGAGCAGAATCTCCAGGACCAATTTTAATTGTATCAAAAGCCATCATTGTTTGATCAGACATTGTTGGAGATCCATAAGTTGTACAACCTAAAGAAATACCTTTTTGTACAATTGGATGATTAATTGAAATTCGAGATGAATTTAATCGCAATGATCTCGGTTTTACTTCAGCGTTTGGTAAAGCAGCTTTAATTATATCTGCAACTTCTTCATTCGTGTACATTTCGTTCACACGACAATCAACAACCATTGTACATTCATCTGGAACTACATTATGTTGTTTTCCTGCGTTAATTTGTGTTACAGTTGTTTTCACTGGACCTAACATATCTGAAACTTTCTCGAATTGATAAGTTTTAAACCAATTAATAACATCTAAAGCTTCATAAATTGCATTTACACCTTCTTCCCTAGCCGCATGACCAGTTTTACCCTTTGCAATAACATCAAAAACAATTAAACCACGTTCTGCTATAGCCATATCCATTTTTGTAGGTTCGCCCACAATTCCTAAATCAATTTTAGGTAAATTCGGTAATAAGCTTCCAACATTTAATTTCCCTGAACTTTCCTCTTCAGCTGTAATTGCTACAATTAAATTGAAAGGTAAATCTTCATTTAAATAATTAATAAAAGTCGCTAATAAACTAACTGCAGATGCGCCAGCATCATTACTTCCTAAACCTGTTAAACGATCGCCTTCGATTGTTGCTTTTAAAGGATTATAAGTCCATGAAGAACCAAACTTTACTGTATCGTGATGCGAGTTTAATAAAATAGTTTTCTTAGAATCATCAAATCCTGGATGAATAGCATATACATTATTATCTTGACGCTGTGGTTCAGCTCCATTTTCTTTTAAGAAATTGAAAATGATTTCAGCGGTTTCATGTTCTTCACTTGAGAAAGATTGTGTTTCAATTAACTTGCACAATAAATCAACAGCTTTTTGTTTTAAAACACTTAATTCTAACATAAAATAGTTTTTATTTCTCCATTAATATTATTTGCATGAACAAGTGTTACCTCTTTCACTCCATTTTCAATAACACGGAAAGCATTATCCAATTTAGGAATCATTCCCTCAAAAATTACTCCCTCTGATTTCAACTCTTGGTATAATTCTTTGTTGATAACTGGAATTAATGTTGAATCATCATTAACATCACGCAAAACGCCAATTTTATCAAAACAAAAATTTAATTGAACTTCATTTTTGACTGCTAAAGCTTCTGCAACTGTAGAAGCAATTGTATCTGCATTGGTATTTAATAATTGAGAATTTCCATCGTGAGTAATTGCACATAAAACAGGTGTAAAACCATTATCAATTAACAGCTGCAAAAAATCTACATTAATACCATCTAAACTGATATCACCCACAAATCCATAATCAATTGTTTTGACAGGACGCTTACTTCCTTTAATTACATTTCCATCAGCACCAGATAAACCCACTGCATTAGTTCCAAATTCTTGTAAATTGGCAACAATAGATTTATTCAGATTCCCCGCATATAATCCAGTCACAACATCTAACGTTGGTTGATCGGTAATACGACGTCCGTCAACCATTTTTGGCTCAATTCCTAACTGTTGTAACATTTTAGATGCTCCTTTTCCACCTCCATGTACTAATACTTTAGGACCTTCAATCTCTGAAAACGCCTTTAAAAACTGCGTTAATTCATTTGGATTATCAATAATCCCACCTCCTATCTTAATTATTTTAAGCATGTTAATAATTCTGTAAAATTTATTGTGTTTTTTTGGTGTTACAAAAATAAAGTATTTAACTTTGCACTTCAGTATAATAACTGAATATCTTGTTGATTAATGGAAGAAATTTCTAAGAACATTCTTCTCTTCTCTGAGAAAAAATCTTTTAAAATAAAAGTTTCTAACACTTTTGGAGACTTTAATGGTAATGATGGCTATTGGTCATCCTTTTTTTTAACCTCTATTTTCTTAATCAACTCTCCTAAATTATGTATGTAAGAATAGCAAATGCAGACGATGCCAAGTATTCAGAGCTTTTATGCGAATGGTACGAAGAGTCCGCTCGTATGAGAAAGACTGGTATCGCGAAAAGAAATCCGGTTTACCTGGAACGCAAAATGCGAAACGGGAATGCGGTGATTGCTTTTGATGACGATGATCAAGTAGCAGGATTTAGTTACATCGAAACCTACGAAGAAGAAAAATTCGTAGTAAACTCGGGTTTAATTGTACGTACGGATTTAAGGAGTTCGGGAATTGGTAAAGAAATTAAACAAGCCGTGTTTAAATTATCTAGAACCAAATTTCCTAATTCTAAAGTTTTTAGTATTACAACATCACTTGCAGTGATGAGAATGAACACCAAACTGGGTTACAAACCAGTAACTTTTTCAGAATTGACTCAGTCAGATGAGTTTTGGAATGGTTGTAAAAGTTGTAAAAATTACCACATCTTAATGGACAATGACCGTGAAAGATGTATTTGTACAGGATTAGTGTATGACAATTTAGATGATGATTATGCAAAAGAAGCTAGAAAACAAAAAAATGATAACAGCGATAATGAATAAATATTCGTTATAAGGTTTTTTTTTGCCTAAAATGAGTATATTTGCACAAATATTCGAATAAATATTCAAAATGAGCAATAAAAAATACAGATTTCAAGTCATTAAGGATTTAATCGTAGCAGAAGAAATTAGTAGCCAAGACGAGTTATTGAAAAAACTTATGGACTTAGAAATTGTAGTGACTCAAGCAACTTTATCGAGGGATTTACGCGAATTAAAAGTTTCTAAATTTCCTAATCATAACGGAAATTATATTTATAGATTAACTGAAGCAGAGCCTACTCATCAAACTATTACGCATAGTAATCATATTACACTTACATTTTCACAAAATTTAGCTGTGATTAAAACTAAACCAGGTTATGCAACAAGTTTAGCATTCGAAATTGATAATGCTTCTTTTAAAAGTATAATCGGAACAATTGCTGGTGATGATACGTTACTTATCATCATGAAAGAAACAAGCACAAGAGAAGAAGTAACTAATGAATTAAGAACAATAGTTCCCAATATAAACAAATAACAAACAAAATGAGCAACAAAGCAGTTTTAGCTTACAGTGGTGGTTTAGATACATCTTACTGTTTAGTTAACTTAACAAAAGACCAAGGTATGGAAGTACACACAGTAATTGTAAATACTGGTGGATTTTCTGATGAAGAGTTAAAAGAAATTGAAGCTCGTGCATACGAGTTAGGTTCTTCTAAACACGTAACAATCAATATTACAGACAAATACTACAATGACTGTGTTCGTTATTTAATCTACGGAAACATCTTAAAAAATAACACTTACCCATTATCTGTAAGTGCTGAACGTATGTTCCAATCAATTGCTATTGCTCAGTATGCAAAAGATGTAGATGCAGAATACATTGTACACGGATCTACTGGTGCAGGAAACGATCAAATCCGTTTTGACGTTGCTTTCGCAGTAATCTCTCCAAACTCAAAAATTATCACTCCTATTCGTGACGAAAAATTATCTCGTCAACAAGAAGTAGATTACTTAATCTCTAAAGGAGTAAACTATAGTTGGGAAAAAGCAAAATACTCTGTAAATGTAGGTATTTGGGGAACTTCAGTTGGAGGTGTTGAAACATTAACTTCTAACGAAGCTTTACCAGAAGAAGCTTATCCAACACAATTATCAAGAACAGAACCATCTGTTATCGAAGTGGAATTCGAGAAAGGTATTCCAGTTGCTTTAGATGGTGAAAAAATGTCTCCAGTTGCTTTAATTCAAAAATTAAACGTAATCGGAGGTGAATATGCAATCGGTCGTGACATCCACGTAGGCGATACAATTTTAGGTATCAAAGGACGTGTTGGTTTCGAAGCGCCTGCAGCTTACATCTTAATTAAAGCACACCACTTGTTAGAGAAACACACGTTAACAAGATGGCAATTATTACACAAAGATTCGTTATCTAACTGGTACGGAACTTTATTACACGAAGCACAGTACTTAGATCCTGTGATGCGTGACATTGAAGCTTTCTTAGAATCTTCACAAGAAAGAGTAACGGGTAAAGTTAAATTACAATTAAACCCTTACCACTTCTCAATGATCGGTATCGAGTCTCCTTACGATATGATGCAGTCTAAAGTTGCTGTATATGGTGAAGAGAATGACGCTTGGGATTCGAGAGATGCAAGAGGATTTATCAAAATATTTGGTAATCAATTAAAGATTGTTCATAGTTTCGATTAATTGATTCGTTAAAGTGGGTTCATTGACTTGGATCCACTTTATTTCAATATAGATTACAATAAACACGCGCAACAAAATACAAAATGACACACAAAATTAACGTTAGCATTGTAGGTGGAGCTGGTTACACAGCAGGAGAACTACTTCGCATTCTGATTCATCATCCGAATGTAAATATCTCTTCTGTTTACAGTACTTCAAATGCAGGAAATTCTGTTTCTCAAGTTCATGACGATTTATACGGTGAAACCGATATCGTATTTTCAGATCAAATCGACGAAAATGCTGATGTCGTTTTTTTATGTCTTGGTCACGGTAAATCAGCAGAATTTTTAGCAAATAATAAATATGCAGAACATACTGTTGTTATCGACTTAAGCAATGATTTCCGTTTAGATGCTGATAAAAAATTTGAAGAAAGAGAGTTTGTTTACGGATTACCAGAATTTAATCGTGCTGCAATCTTAGAAGCAAAAAATATTGCAAATCCTGGTTGTTTTGCAACAGCAATACAATTAGCAGTATTACCTCTAGCAGCAAGTAAAGCAATTCATTCTGATATCCACATCAATGCCGTAACAGGTTCTACTGGTGCAGGACAATCATTATCTCCTTCTACTCATTTCAGCTGGAGAAACAACAATGTGTCTTTCTACAAAGAATTTACGCATCAACACGAAGGTGAAATTTACCAAACGTTAAAATTATTAGAACCTAGTTTTGATAATAAAGTTTATTTCTTACCAATGCGAGGTGATTTTGCTCGTGGAATTTTAGCCGGTGTTTATTTAAAATCTGATTTATCAGAGGAAGAGGCAATTCAATTGTATAAAGAATATTACAAAGACGAGCCATACACATTTGTTTCAGATGCGCCTATCGCATTAAAACAAGTGGTAAATACAAACAAGTGTTTATTACACATCCAAAAACAAGACGACGTTTTATTAATCACTTCGATCATCGATAACTTAACAAAAGGTGCTTCTGGTCAAGCGGTTCAAAATATGAACATCATCTTCGGATGGGAAGAGAATCTTGGATTGAATTTAAAGACTGTTGCTTTTTAAGCACATAAAACAAAAACAAAAATGAAATTATTCGACGTATATCCATTAATGAACGTAACTCCGGTTAAAGCTAAAGATTGTATTCTTTGGGACGAAAACGGTAAAGAATATTTAGACTTATACGGTGGTCACGCTGTGATCTCTATCGGGCATGCACACCCACACTATGTGCAAAAAATTACAGAACAAATCAATAATATCGGATTTTACTCTAACTCTGTTCAAATTCCAATTCAAACAGAATTAGCAGAGAAATTAGGGAAATTATCAGGATATGATGACTATACATTATTCTTATGTAACTCTGGTGCTGAAGCTAACGAGAATGCAGCGAAATTAGCATCTTTCCACACAGGAAAAGATCGTATCATTGCTTTCAACGGAGCTTTCCACGGACGTACATCAGGAACAGTTGCTTTAACGGATAACCCAAAAATTGTTGCACCTTTCAACGCTCACCATAAAGTTTCTTTTGTTGATTACAACATCGATGCAATTAAAGAAATCATCGCTGGTGGAGATGTAGCTGCAGTAATTTACGAACCAATTCAAGGAGTTGGAGGAATAATTTTACCTTCAGACGAATTTGTTCAAGAATTAAGAACTGTTTGTACAGAAAACGGAGTGATTTTAATCGCAGACGAAGTACAATCAGGATACGGACGTTCAGGGAAATTCTTTGCACACCAACATTCAAACATCAAAGCAGATTTAATCACAATGGCTAAAGGTATGGGGAACGGATTCCCTATCGGTGGTGTATTAATCTCTCCAGAATTTAAAGCGTCTTACGGTTTATTAGGAACTACTTTCGGAGGAAACCACTTAGCTTGTGCTGCTGCAGTTGCTGTTTTAGATGTAATCGAGCAAGAAAACTTAGTAGAAAACGCAAAAGAAATCGGTGAATACATCGGTATCCAATTAAATAAATTCCCAAAAATTCAAGAAGTTCGTGGTCGTGGATCAATGATCGGAATCGAGTTTGATTTCCCTATCAACGAACTAAAAAATAACTTGTTAACTAAACATAATATTTTTGTTGGTTACGCAGGTACAAACGTAATCAGATTACTACCACCACTTACTATTACAAAACAATACGTAGATAAATTCATATCAGCATTAGAAACTGAAATTAACATTATCATCAATGGATAAGACAGTAAAATTAGTATTCCAAGACGGATTAGAGATCGAAGGTAAATCTTTCGGTGCTTACACTTCTGCCGCAGGAGAAGTAGTATTCAACACAGCATTAGTTGGATACAATGAAAGTTTGACTGACCCTTCTTACAAAGGTCAGATTATGGTAATGACAGCTCCAATGATCGGAAACTATGGTGTTCCAGATGATAAAGCAATGATAGAATCAATTGAAACTTGGATGGAATCAAATAAAATTCAAGTAACTGGATTAGTTGTTTCTTATTATGCTGATGATTACTCACACTGGAATGCAATTCAAAAATTAGGTGCTTGGTTAGAAAGCCAAAATATCCCAGGAATTTACGGTGTAGATACGCGTATGATCACGAAGAAATTACGTGAGCAAGGTTCTACTTTAGGTAAAATCGTTGCAGATACAGATGTAGAATTTTACAATCCAGATTTAGATAATTTAGTGGATCAAGTTTCTTGTAAAGAAGTGATTCGTTACAACGAAGGTGCTGATGTAAAAATTGTTTTAATCGACTGTGGAGTGAAGAATAACATCATCCGTTGTTTCACAACTCGCGGAGTTGAAGTAATTCGTGTGCCTTGGGATTACGATTACTCAACGTTAGAGTACGATGGATTATTCATTTCGAATGGACCTGGAGATCCTGCTTTATGTGTTCCTACAATTAACAACATCAAAGAATCTTTAAAAGGTGATAAACCTATCTTTGGGATTTGTTTAGGTAACCAATTAGTAAGTTTAGCAGCTGGTGCATCTACATTTAAATTAAAATATGGACACCGTTCTCACAACCAACCTGTACAATTAGTTGGTACAAAAAGATGTTTCATCACTTCTCAAAACCACGGTTTCGCAGTTGATGATTCTAAATTACCAGAAGGATTCAAAACATTCTTTACGAACTTAAATGATGGAACTTGTGAGGGAATTCGTCACGAGTCTAAACCAATTTTCACAGTTCAATTCCACCCAGAAGCAATGGGAGGTCCAGTGGATACAGAGTATTTATTTGATGAATTCATCGAAGAAGTAAAAAAATATAAAAGCGCTAACGCATAATCAGAATCACGATGTTAAAAAAAGATATTAAAAAAGTATTAGTATTAGGATCAGGAGCATTAAAAATTGGTCAAGCTGGTGAGTTTGATTACTCTGGTTCTCAAGCGTTAAAAGCCTTAAAAGAAGAAGGAATTAAAACAGTTTTAATCAATCCAAATATTGCAACTGTTCAAACTTCTGAAGGTATTGCAGACGAAGTTTACTTCTTACCTGTAACACCTTACTTTGTAGAAGAAGTAATTAAAAAAGAAAAACCAGACGGAGTTTTAGTTGCCTTTGGAGGACAAACAGCTTTAAACTGTGCGGTTGAATTAAATAAAGATAACATCTTTGAAAAATACGGTGTTGAAGTTTTAGGAACACAAATTCCCGTAATTGAAGCAACAGAAGACCGTGATATTTTCATTGAAAAATTAGACCAAATTGGTGTTTTAACAGCTCGTTCAGAAGCTGTAGAAACTGTAGAAGATGCAATGGCAGCTGGTAAACGTATCGGTTTCCCATTAATTATCCGTGCAGCTTACGCTTTAGGAGGTTTAGGTTCAGGTTTCGCTAACAACGAAGAGGAATTATTAGAATTAGTTGAAAAAGCATTCAACTACTCTACTCAAGTTTTAGTGGAAGAATCTTTAAAAGGATGGAAAGAAATTGAGTACGAAGTGGTACGTGATGCATACGATAACTGTATTACAGTTTGTAATATGGAAAACTTCGATCCAATCGGTGTTCACACTGGTGAATCTATCGTAATCGCTCCATCTCAAACATTAACAAACTCAGAATACCACAAATTACGTGAAGTTGCTATTCGTACAATTCGCCACCTTGGTGTAGTTGGAGAGTGTAACATTCAATACGCATTTGATACAGTTTCTGAAGAATACCGTGTAATTGAAGTAAACGCTCGTTTATCTCGTTCTTCTGCCTTAGCGTCTAAAGCTACGGGTTACCCATTAGCTTTCGTAGCAGCTAAATTAGCATTAGGATATTCTTTATACGAATTAAAAAACAGCGTGACGCAAACAACATCTGCGATGTTCGAGCCAGCGTTAGATTACTGTGTAGTTAAATTACCTCGTTGGGACTTAAACAAATTCTACGGCGTTCGTCGTAACATTGGTTCTGCGATGAAATCTGTTGGTGAGGTTATGGCAATCGGACGTTCTTTCGAAGAAGCAATTCAGAAAGGGGTTCGTATGTTAGACATCGGACACAGAGGATTCGTAGCAAATTCATTTGTTATCCCAGAAGGAGAATCGTTAGATACTTGGTTAGCTGAACCAAATGATGAGCGTTTATACGCGATCACAGAAGCTTTCAAAGCGGGATATTCTATCGAGAAAATTCACGATTTAACGAAAATCGACTTATGGTTCTTACAACGTTTAGAAAGAATTTACAACATTTCTAAAGAATTCGAAGCTTTAGAAAGATTTGAACAAGTGGACGCTGAATTAGTAAAAACAGCAAAATTAGCAGGTTTCTCTGATCAACAAATCGCAGTTTTAGTAAAAGGAAATACAAACGTTCACCGTAACGAATTAACGGTTCGTGAATTACGTAAGAACTTTGGAATTAAACCTGTTGTAAAACAAATTGATACGTTAGCCGCTGAATTCCCAGCACAAACAAATTATTTATACGTTACATACCACGGAACTGAAAATGATATTACTCCAGAAACTGAAAAATCAGTTTGTATCTTAGGTTCTGGTGTATACCGTATCGGTTCGTCAGTTGAATTCGACTGGTGTTGTGTTAATGCAGCGCAAACAGCGTCTAAAAACGGATATAAAACAATTATCATCAATTATAATCCAGAAACTGTTTCTACTGATTATGATGAGTCAGATCGTTTATACTTCGAAGAATTATCTTTCGAACGTGTAATGGATATCTTAGAATACGAAAACCCTGACGGTACAATTATTTCTACTGGAGGTCAAATTCCGAACAATTTAGCAATGAAATTGTACGATGAAAAAATCAATATTTTAGGAACTTCTCCTTTACGTATTGATGATGCTGAAAATCGTCACAAATTCTCTGAAATTTTAGATGAATTAGGAATTGACCAACCACGTTGGAAAGAGTTATCTTCTTTAGAAGCGATTCACAAATTCGTAGAAGAAGTAAACTTCCCAGTTTTAATTCGTCCTTCTTACGTGTTATCTGGAGCTGCAATGAACGTAGTTTCGAACAAAGAAGAATTAGATGCCTTCTTAAAATTAGCGAAAGAAGTTTCTCCAGACTATCCAGTTGTAGTTTCTGAATTCGTACAAGGAGCAAAAGAAATCGAATTAGATGCAGTTTGTCAAAACGGAGAAATTGTAGATTACGCCGTATCTGAGCACGTGGAGTTTGCTGGAGTTCACTCTGGTGATGCGACAATGTACTATCCACCTCAAAAAGTGTATATCGAAACAATTCGCCAAATGCGTAAGGTTGCAGCTAAAATTGCAAAACGTTTCGAAATCTCTGGACCAATGAACATTCAGTTCTTATCGAAAAACAATACAGTTCGTGTAATCGAAACAAATATTCGTGCATCTCGTTCGTTCCCATTCGTATCGAAAGTGGCTGGAAACAATATGATCGAAAAAGCGACTAAAGTTTTATTAGGTTTAGAAGTTGAAAAAGGACATTCAGAAATCGTTTACGATTTAGATTACGTTGGTGTAAAAGCCTCTCAGTTCTCATTTACACGTTTAGCTGGCGCTGACCCAGTTTTATCAGTTGATATGTCATCTACAGGTGAAGTTGGATGTATTGGAGATACAGCGGAAGAAGCTTTATTAAAATCAATGTTATCAGTTGGATATGAAATTCCTGAGAAAACGGTTTTAATCTCTGGTGGACCAATCGAGTCGAAAGTGGCTTTATTAACTCCAGCGAAACAATTAATTGAGAAAGGATACAAAATTTACGCGACTGAAGGAACTCACAAATTCTTTACTGAAAATGGAGTTTATTCAACATTAGTGTACTGGCCATCGGATAAGAAAGAACCAAATGTAATGTCTTACTTACACGATAAGAAAATTGATATGGTAATTAACATTCCTAAAAACTTAACAAAAGTTGAGTTAGATAATGATTATCAAATCCGTCGTACAGCAGTAGATTTCAATATTCCATTAGTAACTAATGCACGTTTAGCAGCTGCTTACATCAATGCATTTACAACGTTAACAATGGATGATTTAAAAATCAAAACTTGGAATGAATACCGTAATAAGTAAAACGTTTTAAGTCGTAAGTTATAAATTAAAAGCCTCGCAATTGCGAGGCTTTTTTATTTAATTTTCTCGTCATGTTGAACTTGTTTCAACATCACATAAAGAGCTAAATAGTAAGATTAGAAGCTAAACTGAATTCAGCTTAACAATCTCCGTCAATTCGAGTGATTTTCGTTGCTATAGCAAAAGAAAATTGTATCGAGAAGTTAGACGGAATATATTTTCTAGTATTATATTAAAATGACATCTAAATCTATGATGTTAAGAAAAAAAATTGATTGAAGGATTAAAATGAATTAGTGAGCGAATGCGAATCATTTAATTCATTTCCGTAATGAAATTTATTTTTAGTCAAATAGATTTAAAGTCTTGATTTTTTTGGTTCGTTTTTTTATCAAGAAAAAAATGAACATATTATTTACTTCTAAAATGAAATAATAAACTTATCATCAATAGAATTCCTAAAACACCTAAACCAATCCAATAAAACTTCTCTTTTCTTTCTGCTGTTAATTGATACAAATCAAACTTTTTCGATAAAACTTCTAAATCATCATTTACATAAGGAGGCAATATAATCTCATTAGATGCTAAAAATTCTTTTTTCAATTTTTCCAATTGATTAAGTTCATTTTCAGATACATTATTTAAAACATCGGTTCTTGTACAAATACCAGTATCCACACCTAATGAAGTTCGGTATCCATAGACTAAATAACTTTCATTCAAATTGAATGACATTCCACATCCACCAAAGAAACTTCCTAATGGAGTGTAAATTGTGGTATAATATTTCTTTGAATTTTGTTTAGGCAATTCACGCTTAAAATCCTTTTCAATTTCAAAAGTATAGGCGAAAACTTTATTGGACGAAAAATCATATTTGGTAGAATCAACCGCTATTACTTTTCCAATAAAAATCGCATCAGAAGTTTTAAAACTATCTTCTATCGTAGATCCTGAACAACTACATCCAAAAGCAGAACTAGAAAATATGAATAGTAAAAAAAATATGTATTTCATAAATGTGTAATTATCAATGAAGATAGATTAAAAAATTCACAATATTTCATTAAAAAAAATATATAAGGATTATTAAAAACATCTAATTAACTGTATATTAGTGATATAAATAACTTATATGAAACACCATCTATTTTTTTTACTAGTAGGAACCTTACTTTATGGGCAAAATTATCAACCATTAGTGAATTCCAATCACGTATGGAAATTTGCTTTGCATTCAAGTCCATATTGTTTGCCAAATGAAACGATTCAACCTGTTAACTACGAATTAAAATTTGGAGACGAAGTAGTCATTAATCAAAAAACATATAGAGAAGTATACAAGCAGTTTCAATTTACAGATGCGCAAACATTCCAACGAATCAAGAATTGTGACCAAACGCAAGAAAACGATGGTTATTTATCATTTCTAAACGAATCGAACTACAACCATGAAGTTTTAGCTGGATATATACGTGAAGATATTTCCAATCAAAAAGTCTATGTTTTACCACTCAATCAAAATGAAAAAATACTATATAATTTTGAACATGATTTTACTGTAAACACAAGTGCATTAACACTGTTAGAAACAAATACTTTAACAGCATATAATACTAATACAATAGAATATAAATTCGGATTACCGTATGGGGCAGGATATTATTATATATTAGAACAAATCGGTGATCAAAGCGATTTGATCCATTCTACAAAAAATAATATCGATGGAACGATGATCAATTTGATCGCGTTTTCTACAGATAATGGAACTACATTCTACCAACGTAGCAATGAAGTTTTAAAAGTAAACGATCTAACAACTGAAACAACTTTTAAAATCGTTCAAAATCCTGTTGGAAACACTTTACTATTATCGAATGATAACAACATTGATCAACTACAAATTGTAGATGCATCAGGAAAAGTGATCTTAACGAGAAAAAACAAGTTCAACACGATTTCAACACAACATTTAAATAAAGGAACATACTATTTAATTATTCATTCAAAGCATAATACTACAAAGATACCTTTCATTAAAAAATAAAAAAAGCCACTCCTAGGAGTGGCTTTTCTATTAAATATGTAAATAGGAATAAAGTATGATTATAAATATAATTGTGAAAAATAAAAATGAATTAATTCCAAGGATTATAAAACCTTTTATAAGCGTTTTTAACCAACTTTCTTGATATCGTCTGCGAAGTGCTAATAAAAAATTAATAACGGTATACAATCCTATTAAAACGGCTAAAAATCTTAATATTGAACTAATGAAACTATTCTCGATATAAGGCGAAAGAGCATTAATAAGGTAAATTGATAAAACAGATAATAAAACAATAGAGAAATAATGTAAAGCTTAACAGGATTAACAGAACTATTTCGTTTTCCACTTAAATACTCTTTAGTCACCATACCTGGTTTAAAAAACAAACGACGAATGGTAGACCAAAAACTTCCATCATAGTGCACAAAATCTTCGATAAAATGGGTAAATAAATAATGAAAAGGCTGACGGGTTTCTGTATTCTCTTGTCCACAATAGGAACAATAACGATGTTCTACGTGATTTCCGCAGTTTTGACAAGAAGAATCTTCTCGTAATTTTCCGTGACTCATGAATAAAAAAAAGTCTTTAGAAACTAATCTAAAGACTTTTGACAAAGACTGGCGACTACCTACTCTCCCGCAATAGCAGTACCATCGGCGCTGAAAGGCTTAACTTCTCTGTTCGGAATGGGAAGAGGTGAGCCCTTTCGCTATAATCACCCTAATATTTTATATGTAATTTTTAATCAGGTTTACATTCCTGATAATTTTTAAAAAATCCCCAACCAACTAAATGATTGAGGATTCTTTTTAAAAACTGGCGGCGACCTACTCTCCCGCAATAGCAGTACCATCGGCGCTGAAAGGCTTAACTTCTCTGTTCGGAATGGGAAGAGGTGAGCCCTTTCGCTATAACCACCCTAATTTCTTAGATATTTTTAATTAGGTTTAATTCCTAATATATTATCAACATTATTAGATACTTGAATACAAGTTTACTGTTTATACAATCCAGTACACAATTCAAATAAGATTAACTAACCTTCTCTATGACGGTTAAATTAATATTTGAAAAAGTTTATGGGTAATTAGTACTACTCGACTATGACATCACTGCCTTTACATCTATAGCCTATCAACGTGGTAGTCTGCCACGACCCTTTAAAGAAGTCTAATCTTGCGGCGAGTTTCGCACTTATATGCTTTCAGTGCTTATCTCATCCAAACGTAGCTACTCAGCGGTGCACCTGGCGGCACAACTGATACACCAGAGGTTTGTTCAACACGGTCCTCTCGTACTAGAGTCAAGTCCGCTCAAACTTCTAACGATCACAACAGATAGAGACCGAACTGTCTCAC
>NZ_CP072842.1:0-35000 GCF_017948305.1 Faecalibacter bovis | reverse complement strand
ACAGAACCTAAATTAATATCATATCCGCCAACACCTTTTACTTCATCACTCGCTCTAGCACCTATTGTAAATTCTCCTTTAACACTTCCATAATATGATAATACACTTTCACTTTTAGCAGTTATATTTGCTCCAAAAGCTTCATTATACGTATCATATATACCTTCAGAATTACCTGTCCAAGCATATTTATTGTAAGTTTTATCAAAATTATCAGCTTTTATGTAAAGACCAGAAGTATCAATCCACCAATTACCATTAAAATCTCTTGGCGGTTCCGCCATCATCCCATCGGGATCTATGAAGAATACAGGGTTATTAAGAGCATATGTATAAGGAGAAAAACGTCTTGATTTCTCCGCCAACGGATCGATATTAAACCAACGTCCTATAGCAGGGTCGTAGTTACGAGCTCCGTTGTCGTAAAGATTGATATTAAACTCATCCTGCAGTTCTTTACCGTTGTATTTGTAATTATAATATTAACACTTCCTAAATATAAAAAAATTAGCATACATATCATAAATAAAAAAGCTCAACTTATAAAGTTGAGCTTTAATATATAGTAATAAATAAATTTTATCCTTCAAAGAATTCAGCAACGTAACGTTCTGCATCTAAAGCAGCAGCACAACCTGAACCAGCAGCAGAAATTGCTTGACGGTAAACAGAATCTTGCACATCACCAGCCGCAAAAACTCCTGGAATATTTGTAGCATACGAACGACCTTTTGTGATTAAGTAACCTGTTTCGTCCATATCTAATTTACCTTTGAATAAATCAGTATTTGGTTTGTGACCAATTGCAATGAAAACTCCGTCAACAATTAATTCGTTTTCTTCGTTCGTTACGTTATTGATAATTTTAGCTTTTTCAACAACATTATCACCTTCTAAACCGATTAATTCGTGATTATATAAAACTTCTAAATTAGGCGTATTAGCCACACGATCTTGCATTGCTTTAGAAGCACGCATTTCGTCTTTACGAACTAATAAATAAACCTTGTTACAAAGTTTGGCTAAATAAGTTGCTTCTTCTGCAGCGGTATCACCACCACCAACAACAGCAACATCTTTACCGCGGTAAAAGAATCCGTCGCAAGTAGCACAAGCAGAAACACCACTACCAGCGTATTTCTTCTCGTCCTCTAATCCTAAATATTTAGCAGAAGCACCAGTTGAAATAATCACTGATTTTGTTTGATATTCAGCCGTATTTGTTTTTACTGTATGTACGTCACCATTATTTTCTCCAAAAACTACTTCTGTAACATATTCGTATTGAATTTTAGTTCCGAAACGTTCAGCTTGTTTTTGTAAATCTGCCATTAATTCTGGACCAGTAATTCCTTCTGGATAACCTGGGAAATTTTCAACATCTGTAGTTGTAGTTAATTGTCCACCTGGTTCCATACCAGTTAAAACTAAAGGATTCATATTTGCACGAGCAGCGTAAATTGCAGCTGTGTAACCTGCAGGACCTGAACCGATGATAATAGTATCTAAAATATTTGAGTTCATATTATATTTTTTCAATTACAAATTTAAGTGATAAAATTATTACTTTATCTATGTAAGTATTGTTATTTATGATGATTTAATTCGAGAATTTGATATTAGAAGTTTATGATTTTATAAATTAACTCTACTAATAACTCTGATGATGTAACGTTTCCAGAAGAATTTACTCCTTTTCCTTTCATGTCATATTCTCTGATTAATGAAACAATTCGCGTCGCTTTTTTCAATGGATAATTATTAGCAGCAACAGCTAAATCTTGAACAAAAAATGGATTAATTCCGATTTCTTTAGCTACGTTAGCTTTTGATTTATCTGCTAATATATGATATTGAATAATATTGGTAAACAACGAAAATATTACTGTCATCGTAACAACCATTGGATTATCCTTCGGATTTTTTTCGAAATATTTAATGATTTTGAAAGCCTTTTCGATGTTACGTGTTTCGATAGCCGAACGTAATTCGAAATTATTATATTCTTTACTTATACCAATATGCTTTTCGATATCATCAACCGTAATAGTATTCGAAATCCCAACGATAGTTTTTAACTTATCTAACTCATTAGATAATCTTGATAAATCTGAACCTACATATTCGGCTAACAAGAATTTAGCTTTTGGATCTATTGTTTGTTTGTTCGCTTTAATGCGTTCATCAATAAATGTAGGAATTTCGTTGGCGTACAAAGGTTTAAATTCAAAATAATAACCTTTTGAATTTAGTGTTTTATAGATTTTTGTACGTTTATCTAATTTTTTGCCTTTGTAATTGAAAACTAAAACCGTTGATTCTTGAATTTGATTGGCATAAGCGTCCAAATCATCAATAGATTTGCTTAAATGTTGGGCTTCTTTAACCAAAACAAAAGCTTTGTCAGCACCCATTGGATATTGCTTTGCAATCCCAACAACTTGGTTCATTTCCACATCTTGACCATAAATAATGGTTTGATTAAATCCTTTTTCCTCTTCAGTCAAAACATTCGCTTCTAAAGCTTCAGTAATTTGATCAATAAAGAAAGGTTCTTCCCCCGCAAGAAAGTAGATCGGTAAAAACTTTTTGTTTTTTATATCTTTGATCAAAGATTCTACAGCACTCATACAATGACAGAATTAACGAAATTAAATTTTCCGGCAAATTACCAAATTCGAATGAGAAATGACCAAGATTCGACTTATATCTTTTGTAGAATTCGTAAATCTTGGATGGTATATACGCCAGAAGAATGGGTAAGGCAACATATTATTTTTTATCTGATTGATACGCTTGGTTATTCGCCAAGTAGTATTGCTTTGGAAGTTCCTGTAAACCAAACAGGAATGCGAAAAAGAGCAGATATTGTGGTTTATCGACAAGCGAAACCATATATTATGGTAGAGTGTAAAAGGCCTTCGGTACAAATTACGCAAGAAACATTCGATCAGATTGCGCGTTATAACGGAATTATTGGTAGTGAATTGTTAATGGTTTCGAATGGATTAAATCATTATTATTGTGTTATGGATTATGAAAATAAACGTTATCAATTTTTAAGAGAATTGCCACCAAATAAAAAAGCCACTTCGTAAGAAGTGGCTTAACTACATTTATAAAAATCGAATTTAATCGAAGATTATTTTATAACCATGTTACAACTCCTGATTCTACACAGTAGTTTGCACCAACAATTTTAATTTTTCCTTCTTCTTCAAGTTTTCTTAAAGTAGAACTTTCTTCGCGAATTGTTTCAATTGATTTCTGAACGTTACAAACATTTAATCTTTCTAATAAATCTGCATTTTTAGAAGAACGTACTTCACCATCTTGGATGATTTCGTCGATGATAGGAGTAAAGTGATTCACTAAATGACTTAAGTTATTCATTTCAGTAGCATTGATTGCTTCTGCGTCTAAACCACCTTTTAAAGCACCACATTTAGAGTGACCTAGCACAACGATAACTTTTGCTCCAGCTACGTTTGCCCCAAATTCCATAGAACCTAAAATATCTTGATTTACGAAGTTACCTGCAATTCTTACAGAAAAAATATCACCTAACCCCTGATCAAAAATTAATTCAGCTGATGTACGGCTATCGATACAACTTAATACAACTGCAAAAGGCCATTGACCTTCTCTTGTATCATTCACTTGTTCTAATAAGTTACGGTTAACTTTTAAGTTACTTACAAATCTTTCATTACCTTCTTTTAAGAATTGTAATGCCTTTTCAGGTGTAATTGTCGATTGAGTTTCTGATGTATGTGCTTTCATTATATTCAAAATTTGTATGTTTAATTAAATAAAGTGTGAGAGATTAATGTGCTCCTGCTACAATAGCGTAACCGAAGAATTCTCTAAATGACTGAGGATTATCTACGATACCTCTTTCCGAAATTAATCGGATGTTAATATTATTATTTTTTGCTTTAACTTTAAATTCGTCAAAATATTCAATGATATCGTAATCTAAAATTTTAGTTTTTCTTACGTCAATTTCTAAGTTAGAACCTGGCTCCAAACGATCTAATTCTTTTACAATAGCACCACGGTTAACGAAAGTAACCTCTTCAGCTAAATTCATATGGAAAACGCTTCCTTCCTTTACTAACATTACGTGAGAGTTGTTGTACGATTTGATTAAAGAAACAACCACACCAACGATTAAACCGATGATAATTCCTTTTAATAAATCTGTAGCTAAAATTGCAATAACTGTAACAGCGAACGGAATTAATTGATCTTTTCCTAATTTTTTCATATCTAAGAATTGTTTTGGATTACCTAATTTGTAACCAATAACTAATAAAATAGATGCTAAAACTGCATTAGGAATTAAGTTTAAAAACATTGGGATTGAAACAATACTTACTAATAATAAAACACCGTGTAAGATTGTTGATAGTTTTGATAAACCTCCACTCATTGCATTTGCAGAAGATCGTACAATTACCTGCGTAATTGGTAAACCACCGATTAACCCTGATAAAGAGTTACCAACACCTTGCGCAATTAATTCGCGGTTAGTTGGTGTTTGACGTTTTAATGGGTCAATTTTATCAGTAGCTTCTACAGATAATAAAGTTTCTAAAGATCCAACGATTGCAATTGTAAAGGCAACTTGCCAAACTAAAGGATTGGTTAATCCTGATGCGAAATCTGGTAAAGTAAATTGTCCTAAGAAATCAGTTACAGATTCTGGTACAGGAACTTTTACTAATAAATTATGATCGATAGAAAAAACTTCATGATTCGATTCACCTATTGTTACTTGGTATAAAATTCCAATACAAACTGCCACTAAAGATCCAGGTAATAATTTGAAGAAGGCTGATTTTTTACCTAATACATTATCCCAAACAATTAAAATAAATAAAGAAATTGCTGTGATAACAATAGCTCCAGTTGTAATATTGCTAAAAGAAAAATTAAAAATATCAAACTTTTCTGTGTAACCAAATGCTAATGGAATCTGTTTTAAAAAGATAGAAATACCAATAGCACATAGCATTCCTTTAATAACTGAAGATGGGAAATAATATCCAATAACACCAGCTTTTAGGATTCCCAAAATTATTTGGAAAATACCAGCTAAAACAACAGCTACAAGAAATAGTTCATAAGCCCCTAAATCTGTGATAGCATTAAGTACAATTACAACTAAACCAGCTGCAGGTCCTGAAACTCCAATAGGAGATTTAGATAAAAAACCGATAACAATACCACCGATTACACCAGCAATAATTCCTGAAAATACAGGAGCACCACTAGCTAAGGCTACACCAAGACATAAAGGTAGAGCCACGAAAAAAACAACAATACTCGCAGGTATGTCTTTTTTCCAAGTTTTAAAAAGATCCATAAGATGAATTAAATTATTTAAAATTAAAATTTTAGAAAACAGTAATACAAGCCAAGCCATTTCTAGCTTAGTAATATTAAAATTTATAATATCATTAATTTTAAATAACCTCCGGAGGCGGAGTATTTAGGCTCGGCTTTAAAAGCGAGAATAAGTCCATGTGATAATAGACTTGATTTTTAGTAAGTTTTTTGTGCTCTGAAATTTTGAAGCAGTAGTTTACTTCATCGTTAATTTTTTCAAGAATTTCGAACATATTCGAACCTTGATTTTCATTTTCTTCAGAGGAACTTGTATTCGTATATTTATTAGTTGTGCTCTCATCATCTTGTGTTGATGAAGCATTATCACTAACGCATTTATTATTTTGAATTTTTATTGAGTAATCTACATAACCAGCAAATCCTCTGATACTCATCGAAAAGATTAAGATCAGGGAAAAGAAAATGCTGTAGAAATGTTTTGTTACTTTTGAATTCATAGCGAAGCAAAAATAAGAGAATAGATGAAAATATAAAATATTCCGAGGTAAAATTTAAGTAAAATTTATCACTTTTCGCCATTCTTAAAGCATAAAATTTTGTTTTTAAACTGATTAAAAGTTATGTTAAATTGTAAAATAATTTTTAAAATCAACTTGATAATCGCTAAACAAGAGATAAATTTGCACAAAATTTATATTTTGAAAGTATATATAGCATTATTAATTGGTATGTTCAGTGCATTTGCATTAGGACAAGGGAAAGAAAATAAAGGTAAGTTTTATGTTTATTGGGGTTGGAATAATGGTCAATACACGAAATCAGATATCAGATTTAAAGGTGATAACTACGATTTTACTTTAGATAACGTAATTGCTCATGATCGTCAGTCTGATTTTGGAATTAAATTTATTAATCCAGCAGAAATGACAATTCCTCAATATAATTTTAGATTAGGATATTTTTTCCATGATAATTGGAATATTTCATTCGGTATTGATCACATGAAATATGTAATGGATCAAAATCAATACGCTAAAATGAGTGGATACATTAACAACGGTTCTGCCTTTGATGGTACTTACAATAATGATGAAATCCAATTAACCGAAGATTTCTTAAAATTTGAACATACAGATGGATTAAATTATGCGAATATTGAAATTCGTCGTTTTGATAATTTAATTCATTTTCCAATTTCTAAAAACGGAAAAGGTATCGATGTTAATTTAACTGAAGGATTTGGGGCTGGAATTTTATATCCAAAAACAAATACCACTTTAATGGGGCAAGATCGTTACGATGAGTTTCATTTATCTGGTTTTGGATTAGGCGCAATGGTTGGTATCAATTTTACTTTTTGGGATTATTTCTTTATCCAAGCTGAATTAAAAGGTGGATATATTGATATGGATGATATTCGTACAACAAGTTCAAAATCTGATAAAGCACAACAGGATTTCTTCTTCTCCCAACAAAATATTGTTTTTGGAGCTGTAATTCCTGTTTTTACGCCTAAAAAACAAATTAATTTCTAATCGAGAATTTAATAATAGTAAAAAAAAGCCATTACAATTTGTAATGGCTTTTTTTATGGATTAATAGAGAATATTAAAATGAAATGGTACATTTACGATACAATAAGTTAAATTATTATGAATAGATTTTCTTTTTTGGTAGCAAGTTTAATTTTGTCTACTTCGGCTATGGCTCAAAAAGTAATGACGCCAGAATTATTATGGCAAGTAAAAAAAGTTTCACCAGTTGGTGTAACAAAAGATAAAAAGAATGTGGTTTACAAAGTAACTTCTACAAACGTAAAAACGCAGGAAGACACTACAAAAACTTACATGATTTCATTAGCAGGAGGAAAAGCTTCTGAAATTACTGATTATAAAAATTTAATTGAAGATACATCTATTTCCAAAACAGGTTTAAAAGCTGAAACGAATGAAGTAAAACTTCAAAAAGTTTTCGGAAAAGATTATTATCCAGAAATGGATCAATCAAATGTTCAAATTTATAACGAACTAAATTATAGACATTGGGATACTTGGAATGATGGTAATTACAATCATTTATTTGTTTCAAATTCTAATGAAAAATTAGATATTTTAAAGGATCAACCTTACAGTGTTAGCGAATATGTTTGGGCTCCTGATGGATCTAAAATTTTATATGTTTCTAAAAAGAAATATGGTACCGATTACGCAACAAGTACCAATACAGATATTTACGAATATGATTTAGTATCTAAACAAACAAAAAATATCACGGAAGGAAAAATGGGGTACGATAATTCGCCAAGTTTTTCTTCGCAAGGAGATTTTGCTTTCCTTTCAATGGAACGAGATGGATATGAAGCTGATAAAAATGATTTAATTGTTCGTAAAGGTGACATCGAAATTAATTTAACGAAGCACTGGGACGGAACTGTTGGAAGCTATAAATGGTCTGAAGATGGGAAGAAAATTTACTTTAATGCTGCAATTGGTGGGACGATGCAATTATTTGAAGTTGATGTAAACTTTAAGACTAAAAAAACGCTTACGGTTAAACAAATCACGAATGGTCAATTTGATATAGCTGGATTATATGCAATCGTAGCAGACAAAGCGATTGTTTCTAAAACAGATATGAATCACGCAGCTGAAATTTATTCTGTAGATTTAAAATCTGGAAAATTAACTCAGTTAACAAACGAGAATAAAGAAATATTTGATTCTATAGCGAAAAGTAAAGTTGAAGCTCGTACGATAAAAACAACTGACGGAAAAGATATGTTGGCTTGGGTTATTTATCCACCAAATTTTGATCCTTCAAAAAAATATCCAACATTATTGTATTGTCAAGGTGGTCCACAATCGGCTTTAACACAATTTTATTCTACACGTTGGAATTTCCAATTAATGGCTGCTGAAGGTTACATTGTTATCGCACCAAATCGTCGCGGAATGCCAGGTCATGGTGTAGAGTGGAACGAACAAATTTCGAAAGATTGGGGTGGACAAGTCATGCAAGATTATTTATCTGCTATTGATGATATTGCGAAAGAATCTTATGTAGACAAAGATCGTTTAGGAGCAATTGGAGCATCTTATGGTGGTTATTCAGTTTACTATTTAGCAGGTATTCATGAAGGTCGATTCAAATCTTTTATTTCTCATAATGGTGTATTTAACCTGAAATCAATGTACGGAACAACGGAAGAAGTTTTCTTTACAAATTGGGATGCTGGTGGTGCGTATTGGGAAACGAATAATAAGGCCGCTCAAAAAACGTATTCTAAATTCGATCCAAGTAATCCAGAGTTGTTAAATAAATGGAACACGCCAATGTTAGTTTACATCGGAGGAAAAGACTATCGAGTTCCGATGGGACAAGGTCAAGAAGCGTTTCAAGTATTGCAGTTAAAAGGTATTAAATCAAGAATGATTTATTTCCCAGAAGAAAATCACTGGATATTAAAACCTCAAAATTCTGTTATTTGGCACACCGAATTTTATAAATGGTTAAAAGAAACTTTATAAGAATTAAAAAAGCGAGTAATTTACTCGCTTTTTTAATTTGTTGTATTTTAATTCATTGTGTTTAATATTACAGATTATTCTTTATATTGTTCATAGATTTTTTGTATTGTAAAATTAAACGTTGTAAATTCAGACTTGGAATAAAATCCATATTATGAGTAAAGAAAATAACAAAATATATTTCAGTAATAGCCCATTTATTAACGGACATAAAGTGGTAGATTTTGTTTGGAATGCACGATTAGATAAGAATTTTAATATCGTAATGGATCTTCATTTAGAATCTGATCAATATGATCAAGAAGATGAATATGAGGACATTATTGAGGAAATTGATAATGTATCAGACGAAATGACTGAAAAATCATTGTGGATTAATTACGATCACTGTGTTTTATCAAGTACATTCTGGGGAAATAAAGGAATTTCTATCGCAACAGATAAAGAAAAGTTAGATTTTGCTAGTTTAAATAATTATACTTTTTTATTAGATATATTACCTGTCGATTTAACACAAGCGGAAGAAAATTTTGCTTTTGGAATGTCAATGTTAGGTAAAGACATTGTTGCGAATCATGAAATTACATTTCTTGATACAGATGAATTTGGTGTTTATGACATCAAATGGAAAGGAAAAGTAGCCAACACTTATTTAGGTGAAAATACTTTTGATTATGATTTCTATGTTTACATGAAGAAAATAAAATTTGGAGGAATTAAAATTGATCCAAGTTTAGATTCAGAAGAAGTCATAAAATTTTTAGATTCAAAATTGGTAAACAAAGACGAATTTGAATTATTAAAAACTGAAGAAAACTCTCTAGAAGATTATATATTACGACTAAAAATGAAGTAATATTTATCTATTACAACCTAAACTACATGAAAGAAAATGAAATTATTCCAACAATGCCATGAAGAACAAATTCATATATTAAACGAAATAAATAGCCAAGGCTACGTTATTGGTGTTGATGTTAATTCATTTGAGATTAATTTCGTTTCTGAAAATATAACTGAAATTTTAGATAATCAATATAAGATTAACCAAATTATTGGTTCTGATTTAAAAACTTATTTTCAGTTCAATTACGATTTTCATACAATTCTTAATAAAAAAGAAGGTGAGTATATAAAGGAGACTTATACTTTTAATGGGAAAAGTTATTTTGTTGTAGTTTATCATTTTCAAAACCATTTTTATATTGAAATGGAAAAAGATTTGAATCCGAATAATTATCCAACTTATGATAAATATGCGGAGTCAATTTTATTTTCAGTCACTAAGCAAGAAAATTGGCAAGCGTTAGTAGATTCAATCAAAAAAATTACAGGTTACAATCGTGTTTTAATCTATAAATTCTTAGAAGATAATAACGGTATTTGTATTACAGAAAATGTTGATGAAGGATTTGATAGTTATTTAGGTTTACATTTCCCTGAATTTGATATTCCAAAACAAGCACGTGATCTTTATATCAAAAAAAGAAATAGATTGGTTTCTGATATTGATGCTGATCGTGTGAGTCTTGTTTCAAAAAAAACTGAACCGATTGATTTAACATATTCAGAATTTAGAGCTTTATCAAAAGTCCATTTAAAGTATTTACAAAATTTTAAAGCAGCCGCAAGTTTCTCTGTTTCTATTGTTGTTAATGGAAAATTGTGGGGTTTAGTCGCTTGTCAAAACGAAAAACCAAAACATATTCCAATAAATCTTCGCTTGCAATGTGTTTCTTTAACTAAACTATCTCGTGTTTCATACGTAAACTTTAAATACGAAGAGAAAATAGCATTTAAAGAACGTTTTAATTCACTTTTAGTTAATTTAAAAGAGAGTTTGCTGATAGAGGATGACTACAATAAAATCATATCCAACTTTGATGGAATGCTTAAGTTTTCTAAAGCTGATGGCGTTGCTTTATATAAAGATGGTAAAATTTTTAAATTTGGTTTTTGTCCTTCGGATCAAGAAATATTGTCTATTAAAAAATGGGCTTCAGATAATGAAATTATGGATTTATACGTTTCAAATTCATTTTATAAAGATTATGGAGATGAATTAAATTTGAGTTCAAATGCTGCGGGTGTCGCTTTTAAATTTCTTACGAAAAGTGATTCAAGTTTTTTAATCTGGACAAAAAAAGAGTTTAAAAGTATAACAAAATGGGCTGGAATTCCTGAAAAAAATACTACTTATTTAAAAGTTAGAGATAATCTGGAAACTTTAGCTCCAAGAACTAATTTTTCTATTTGGGAAAAAATCACGAATAAAGAGTCTAAAATATGGAAAGAAAAGGACATACAATCAATTAGAGAGATTATTACTTTAATTCTTGAAACTTCGCATATAAAATCTTTAAAAATTGCAGAATTATATAGTCAGCTGAAAGAAGTAAATTCAGAATTAGATTCTTTCACTTATACCGTTTCACATGATTTAAGAACGCCGCTTTCTGTCATGAAATTGAATTGCCAATTGTTGCAAAAGAATTTAATGAAAGAAGGTTTAAATCAGGATAAAATTAAAAATGTAATTTCAGAAATTGATAATTTGACTTTTATGATGCAAGAAATTCTGAATTTGAGTAAGGCTAAAAAGTCTGAAATTTTAGTTCAGGAAGTTCATTGCGAAGAATTGATAAATAGGATAATTTACGAATCTAAAATTTATAATAATTTACCAAATACTGAGGTTGTTGTTAATGAATTGAATCCGATTTTTGCAGATAAAACGATGGCTTATGAAATATTTTTGAATGTGATTAACAATGCCATCAAATATTCAGCAAAAGCTGAAAATCCAAAAGTAGAAATTTCTTCTTTTTGCGATCAGAATTTTGTTATTTATTCGATCAAAGACAACGGAATTGGGATAAAAGAAGCTGATAAAGATAAAATGTTTAAGCTATTTTCACGCATGTCTAATACAGATGGTTTTCGAGGAAATGGTGTAGGATTATCAATCGTACAACGAATGATGGAAAGATTAGATGGTTCTATTGAATTTGAAAGTGAAGAAAATAAAGGGACAAATTTTATATTAAAATTTAAATTACCAGAATAAAAAAAAGGAATCTAATTGATTCCTTTTTTTGTGAAATTTATTTTTTATCCTGTAAAGCGAATACTTGTTTTAACAAATCTGTAGAACGTTGCGCAGAATTATTTCTGATTCCAGCTTCTTTTTCTGCAACCATATTAAATACTCCTTTTACAGCTTGTTCAGTCACATAACCATTTAAATCTGGGTTGATGTTTTTACCTGCAATTGCATTGTATTTTGTAATAATTTGGCTCCAAACTTTATCAGCTCCAACTTTTCCAAGAGAATTTGCAACTTTCGGTTGGAAAGCAGCCGTTAACTGAGCAGATGTTTTTTGTTGTAAATAATTTGTTGCTGCGTTATCACCTCCCATTAAAATTCCAGTTGCGTCTTGAAAAGACATTCCTGTAATCGCTGATTTAAAAATCGGAGCAGCTTCTACAACTGCATCTTCAGCTGCATCGTTTAATAATTTTAAACCTTTATCAGCTAAACTTCCTAAACCAACACTACGTAAAGTTTTTTCAACTCCTTGTAATTCTTCAGGTAATAAAATTTTAGCTAATGCATTATTAGAAAAACCTCCTTTTTGTCCTAATTTTAAGATTCCTTCAGATAAACCTAAGTTTAAAGCTTCTTTTAATCCAGATGAAATTTGAGCGTTGGTAATTCCGTTTAATCCTCCAACTTGATTTAAAATTCCTGCTACTTGAGAAGCAGTTTGTAATTCTGCACATCCAGAAAATAAAAATAATCCGGAAAGTAAGATTGGTAAATATATTTTTTTCATTGTATTTGTAAATAAAATTGACTGATAGCAAAAACGAACCCAAAAATAGGGTTCGTTATATAAATTTATTAAAATTCACTTACAAAGTGTAATTTCACTGAAGGGAATTTTTCTTGTGTCATTTGAATTGTGAATGCAGAATCTGCTAAGAAAACCAATTGGTTGTATTTATCACGAGCTAAATAACGTTGTTTTACACGTTTAAATTCTCTAAACTCTTCTGTGTTTTCGTCTTCAACTTCTATCCAACAAGCTTTGTGAACAGAGAACGGTTCGTATGTTGCTTTTGCACCATATTCGTGTTCTAAACGGTATTGAATAACCTCGTATTGTAATGCACCAACAGTACCAATAACTTTACGATTATTCATTTCTAATGTAAATAACTGCGCTACACCTTCGTCCATTAATTGATCGATACCTTTTTCCAGCTGTTTAGCTTTCATTGGATCAGCGTTATTGATGTAACGGAAATGTTCTGGAGAGAAAGCAGGAATTCCTTTGAAATTAAATTTCTCGCCTGAAGTTAATGTATCACCAATACGGAAGTTTCCTGTATCATGTAAACCTACGATGTCACCAGCATAAGATTCGTCAACAACTTCTTTTTTATCTGCAAAGAATGCATTAGGTGAAGCAAATTTCATTGATTTCCCTTGGCGAACGTGTAAGTAATTTGTATTACGTTCAAATTTACCAGAAACAATTTTCACGAATGCTAAACGGTCACGGTGTTTTGGATCCATATTCGCGTGAATTTTGAACACGAAACCAGAAAATTTATTTTCGTACGGTTCAACAATTCTAACGTCAGTTTCTTTAGATTGTGGAGTAGGAGCAATATCAACGAAAGCGTTTAATAATTCGCGAACTCCGAAGTTATTTAAAGCAGAACCAAAGAATACAGGTTGTAAATTACCTTTCATATATTCTTGCTGATCAAATTCTGGATAAACTCCATTAACTAAATCTAATTCGTTACGTAAATTTTCAGCGTAATTTTCACCGATTAATTTATCTAAATCAGGACTTGTTAAATCTTCGATTTGTGTTGTCTCAGAAATTTTTTGTTTATTATCTCCTGTGAAAATATTGATGTTTTTCTCCCAGATATTGTAAATCCCTTTGAAAGTAGCACCAATACCAATAGGCCAAGATAATGGAGTAACAGATAAACCTAATTTCGTTTCTACTTCGTCCATTAAATCGAAAGCGTCTTTTCCTTCACGGTCCATTTTATTAATGAAAACCAACATAGGAATATTACGCATACGACAAACTTCAACTAATTTGATTGTTTGTTCCTCAACCCCTTTTGCCACGTCGATTACTACAATTGCAGAATCTACAGCAGTTAAAGTACGATAAGTATCTTCTGCGAAATCCTTGTGTCCAGGAGTATCTAAAATATTAATCTTTTTACCTTTATATTCGAATGCTAAAACAGAAGTAGCAACAGAGATACCACGTTGACGCTCAATTTCCATGAAATCGGAAGTTGCACCTTTCTTAATTTTATTACTTTTTACGGCTCCAGCTTCTTGAATAGCCCCACCAAATAATAATAATTTTTCTGTTAAAGTTGTTTTCCCGGCATCAGGATGGGCAATGATACCAAATGTTTTACGTTTATTTATTTCTTGTTCTAAAGACATTCTCTTCAATTTTCAGATTGCAAAGATAATTTTTTCTATATGATTATTAAAGTCTGAGGTAAAACATTTCTTTAACATAAATTATCATAAATATTTTTAACCTTTACACCTATTAAACCTAACAAATGAAAAAAATTCACAATTTTTTAATTGCTCTACTCTTATTTATTACTGCCCACGCACAGAATCAGCCTACTATTACACCATTAACAGGCGGATTTACATTTTCAAATCAATTAGTTGAAGAACATACAGTTGCGTTTCGTGCGAACACGATAAACTGTGGAATGAATTTTACGCGTTATTACAAGTATTATTCTTTTCAAGCAAATTTTGATATGACTTTTGCATTTGACTTAATTGCAAATAAACCAGATTTTAGATTTTTAATTTGGAAATTGCCCGTTGGAAGTAGACCACAAGATATTTTTAATAATAATTCAACAATTTTACCTGCTCGTTCAGTTGAAGGTGAAGCTTTAATTAAAGGTTTGAAGGAAGATGATCTTCAGATTTGTGAAGGTTATACAACTTCAGGTAGAAATGGTTATGCAAAAGGTTTCCAAGGAACTGAACAATTATTAAGAGGTGAAACAATTGTAATTGCTGTTTACGGAAATAATACAGTTGATGCGTTTGATATTAAAATAAATGTAGCTGAAGAACGTACTATAAATACATTTAACAATAAATGTGAAATAGAAGGATATACTTATAATGAGCTATTTTCTGCAGTACAAGCTAATTCGGGTTCATCAAATATTACATTATACCAAGATCAAAATTTTCAGAATATTCTACCTGTCGGAAGTACAGTTACATCAGAACAAACCATTTACGCACAAGTAAAAGATGATTCGGGAAAATTAATTTATATCTATACGATTCCGATTTCTTTCAAACCTAACTATTCATTCTTTTTTAATAATGCAAGTTACGAAGTATGTGGACCACAATTTATTGTTAATTATGATCAAATTATTCGTGATAATGTTACAAATTATGGTGATGTAAATGATTTTATTATTGAATATATTGAACTAAATGGAAGGAGATATGCTGATGGAGATGTAATTTCTTTACCTGATCATTTTCAACGCATTTATGGAAAAGTAAAATATGTTGGAAATAACGGTTGTGAAGCTTCTTCGAATTTCGATTTTTCAGTTCGTAATATCAAATATATTACTGATCGTAATCCAATTATAGAAACGTGTAATCCAACTTTTACGATTGATAAACTTAATTTAAGACTTTTAACACAAGTTATTAATGACGAGGATTATGATATTAAATTTTATTTACCAAATGGTACAGAAGTATTTGATGGTGATATTGTTTCTTTAAATGGAAATCAACTAATATTAAATTATATACCTGTGCATTATGCAACAGGATGTATTGGAACTACAGGAACAATTACGATTAATAAAACTTCTACATTACCAATTGTAGATGCAAATTTAACGGCTTGTTTAGTTGATTTAAAACAAGAATTAATTGATCAGAAATTAACTGAAATAAGAAATGGAACGACGGCGAATCTTACGTTTTATTTTCAAGGGAGTTTAATTCAATCCAATGAAATTTTAAATATAATTCGTACAAATCGTAACGGAGTTATTGAAGTGCGAGTTGAAGAAGGTTGTCCAACAACAAGACAATTTACTTTTTCTATAAACGAAAGTTCAATTACGTTAAATTCTGAATCAATTGTTAAACAAGAATTTTGTGTAGATGCTAATTTGGTTATCAATTATTCTAATCAAGATTTAAAGCAATTAGCAATTCAGAATATTTTAAATCCTGTTGATGTATCAAGATATGATTTTAGATTTTTTGATGAATCAAATACTGAAATTACTTTAGTAAATAATTTACAAACAGATAGAAGAATAAAGGTTATTGTAAAATTAAATAGTGAAGATTGTTCTAATGAATATTTTATAGAATTAAAACGTGTAAATAAGTTAGTAATTAATGATTCATCACGAGAATTAACAGCAAACTGTGATGATACAATTGTGTTTACTCGCGAAACTTTAATTGATTTATTTGAAGCTGAAGTTGCTAATTATCAAACAAACATCGTTTTAAATCAAGTGTACCCAATAACTTTTGGAACGGCTGATCAAGTTATTTTCACAGTGGATTTTTATCAGGATTCAAACTGTGTAACTACCAAAGAGATTATCATCAATAAAGGAAGTGAATTGAATATTGATTTTACTTCTATTCAGCAAGATATTACGAATAATCCTTACAGATTTTGTGGCGAAATTAACACGACTGATTTAGCGAATTATTTAAGTAATTACATCAATCAAGTTTTAGCAACTTATCCAAATTTACAAACTGAACAAGCAATCAATCAGTATGTACAAACGATGACTGCGAATAATGGTGTTGTTACAATCAAATTTTTAGATCCTAATCAATGTGGAACTAAAGATCTTGTTTTTAACTATCAACCATTCCCAATGTTAGATTTAGAATTAGATCAAAATGTATTTACATGTACTGGTCAGAATTATTTGTTAGATTTATCAACTTATACCATTGCTCGCGTTTTTGATCAAAATGGAAATGAAATTTTCGGAGTTAGAAATCAATTTTCTTTAGCTGTAGGAAATTACATTGTTGAGGTCGAAAACCAATATGGTTGTATTACTCGTAAAACGCTTCAAGTTTCAACTTCTCCTGAACCAATAATCAAAGAGATTATTTTAAATTTAGATTCAATAGAGGTGATTGCTCAAGGAAATGGAGGTGTTTTAGAATATTCGATTGACGGTATAAATTGGCAAAGATCAAATAAATTTTTAGGAATTCAGAAGGGAGAATCTTATACTGTTTATGTAAGAGAAAATGGATGTGCAATTGTGTCTATACCTGATGTTGTGTATTTAAATTTACCAAATTTTATCTCGCCAAATGGTGACGGAATTAATGATATTTGGAAACCAATTGGTAGAAATACGAGTTTAGATGTACGAATTCAAGTTTTTAATCGTTATGGTAAAATAGTTTATGAAGCTGAAGGTGCAAATGCACTAAATTGGAATGGAACTATAAATAATCGTAAACTACCTTCAGATTCTTATTGGTATTTCATTGAATATATTGATACTAAAACTGTGATTAAGTTAAAATATCAAGGATATATTACAATTAAATCGAATAAGTAATCAAAAATGTTAAAAATATTAAGTATTATTGTTTAGAATTTAACACAATATGAAAAAACTAGCAATACTATGTTTACTACTATGTTCTACTAAGAACGTGTATGCTCAACAAGGTTTGCCATTTTATAATCACTATTTGGTCGGTGATAAAATGCTAATTAATCCAGCGTATGCAGGTCAAGATCCTAATGTAATTTCTATCAACGGAACTCATAGAAATCAATGGGATGATTTACCAGATAGCCCAAGTACACAGACCGTAAGTGCTCACGGAACAGTCGTGGATCGATTAGCGGTTGGTGCATACTTTTTTAATGATAGAAATGGTGCAACTAAACTTACAGGGTTTAATTTAACTGCTGCGTATCACATTCCATTAGATGATCGTTCGTATTCTGAAGAAGCAGAAGAAAGTGCATTTTCTTTCGGGGTTGGAGCGTCAAATGTTTCTCAACGATTTGATTTTTCAAGAGTAGTTGCAGAAAATCCAAACGATCCAGCTTTACAAACTGATTCATATAATGCCTTCTTTTTAAATTTAGGTATGTCTGTAAAGTATATGAATTTTACTGCGGGTATGTCTATTTTAGATATTCCATTAGGTGAAAATTTATATTTCTTAAATAATATCGAACCTTTACCAACTTGGTACTACTTTAATTTGGGTTATAATTGGTATATCACGGAAGGAATTCGTTTAGAACCGTCTGTTGTTTACAACTTAAACTCAAATTCAGATCGTCATTTAGATGTAAACGTATTGGCTAACTTCGGTTTCGGAGATAATGGTCAAGGAGTTGGAGTAGGAGTTGGTTATAAACAAGGATTGGATAATAACGGAAATCAACCTTTATTTGTTTCGCCAATGTTAAAACTAAAAGTGGGATCGTTAAAAGCAGGAATGGCTTATGATATTGGTTTATCAGATTTCCAAGTGGATGGACGTAAACAAGGTTTCTTATTTAGCCTTGGTTTCGATCTACAAAATCCTTGGGGAGATAGATACTATTAGAATTACAATATAAAATATATAGGCTCGTTAAAACGAGCCTTTTTTTATGATTATAATTACCTACCTTTGCGCTCTTTTTTTGAGTAAATATGGTAGTGATTATTGGGATATTGCTGATTTTAGCATTTGTATTTTTATTAATTTTTGGAAAATCAACTGCCGAAATTAGAGGTGAGGAAGGTGAAAAAATTGTACGAAAGAAATTAAATAGATTAGATAAAAATAAATACACAATAATAAACGATGTCGTATTTAATATCAACGGAAAAAAATCTCAAATCGATCATATTGTAGTTTCTGATTTTGGGATTTTTGTCATAGAAACGAAGAATTATAAAGGTGCTGTTTACGGTTCTGAATCGAGTTATAATTGGACACAATATTTGTTTAAAAAGCAATTCAAATTATATAATCCAATTAAGCAAAATCAAGGTCATATTTATGCGTTGCAGCATGTTTTAAAAGGATTAATGCCATTGGATTTTATATCGATAATTGTATTTACAAATCGTTCAAAATTAAAAGTAAAAGCACAAACTCATGTGATTTATACCCAAAAGTTAATAAGAGTTATAAAATTGTATGATGAGGTTTCTTTGAATAATTATATGAAAGAAGCTATCATAGAAACGATCAAAAAACACAATATAAAAGACAATAATTAGAATTGAGCAATAAAAAAACACCTAAAAAAATAGGTGTTTTATATTTTAATCAGCTTTAATTTCTTTCTTTGGTTCTAACGAATTCGCGTTAATTTGAACTTCCCTTTTATACAAATAATAAGGTTGTAAATTTTCTTTCAAGATAATTAATTGTCCTTGTTGCGAACCTGCAAAACGCGATAATCCAGCCGCAATTCCAAAACCTTTTTCATTTTTTAAGAAATAGATGAAACGATGAAATGGATAATTTCCATTTCGTAAATTAGGGTTACTCGGTTCAAAGATTTCACCTTTATCGGTTACAACTTTCAGAATTTTAACTTTTGATAAATAATCTTTTACTTTCGGATTATCTGTGTCAGATAACGTATTAAGTCCGATAATTCCAATCGTTTTTTTATCATTCTGAACAAAATCTAATACATTATCTGCAGACTTAAGCGCTTTAATAGCTAAACCTTTTGGAGGTGTAATGCCTAAACGGTCATTAATTGTATTAAAGTTAGCTGAGTTTGGATAATCAAAAACTAATTTAATTGAACCATTCTCATTATAGATATTAGCTTTAATATCTTTTACACTGATAGAATCTATTGGATTTTCTTTTGAAGTAACGAAAATAGTAGCATCCATCCCAATTGGCGAAGCTTTATATAAGATTTTCGTTTTATTGAATAAGTAAGTTTCTTGATCTTTAGTTAAAGGTTTACTTACAATAGCAAATTCAGATTTACCTTCATATAAATCTTTAATTGCTAATTCTTCAATCTTGTAATCGTATTCGAATTTCACTTCAGGATATTCAATTTGATACATCGAAGTCAAAGCTTTTACAACATTTTCGTAACTAGGATCAGCAGTAATTTTTAAAGTACCATAAGTATGTAAAGGTTTTTCAATTCCTTTAGTCTTACTTTCTTCAACTTTTACTTCTTCTTTTTTGTTACAAGATTGTGTAAACAATGAGATGGCTAAAATTCCACCTAAAGCCAATATTTTATTTTTCACCATTTCTGTATGCTTTAATTGCGCGGTACATTCTAAATAAACCGTAAACGATAAATAGAATACCAAATAAAGTCGCTTTTATATCATCTAACTGGTAGATGAAATATTTGTACTTCCAAGTAAATATTCCGATTAAAAAATAACCGAAACCAATAATTCCGTATGCAATATTTTTATTCATAATTCGCTACGAAATTACAAAATAATCAACTTTAAATGAAGTCAACTTTTCTGATGTTGAGATTATTTTAGTTAAAACTGTATTAAATTATAAAGTAGAAGCTCTGAATGAAACTTCTACTTTATGAAAATTTAATTAGTAGATTGTTTTTACATTTGTTGAAATCGAACCGGGATTGAGAAAATTAAATCTGCATCTGTATTGTCGTCGTATTTTGCAGGCTTTATTTTCTTTCCTTTTCGTTGTAAATCTTTATTGATTCTTTCTAATGCTTTTTTTGCTTCTTTACCCAAAGAAACATCGCTGCCGTTTAAAGGTTTTACTTGTGTAATTTCACCGTTTTTATTGATAATAAAATTCATTTTAGCAACAGCTTGTGCTTTGTTTTCTCTTTCCGCGATGGCTGCATAATCTTCCATGTTATTCGATAATTCATTTGATAATTTATCGCTTAAACATTTCGTTAATGCTTCGTTTCCTTTGCTCGTTTCTTTCTCGCAACCAGGAAAAATAGCCATTACTTTCGCGTCTTTTGTTCGAATTGGTTTTCTAGCGATTTCTGGAATTTTATTTTCAGCTCCTGCCGGAATTGTGTTATTGTTTTGATTTCCTGTTACGTTTTTATCGCCTTCGCTAACGTCTCCACCACCTATTTGACCAGTCGAAGCGATTGTTCCTTCTCTGTTTTCAGCTCCTAAATCTGCACCTTCTAATTCTTTTCTATCTACAATAGTTTCTTCCTTTTTAGGTACACTTGTAGGAGTTGGCATTATCTCTTTAATTTGCTTTGTATCTAATTGTTCGCGTTTTATTTCTGTTGGTTTTTCAACTGGAGGTTCAACAAGTTTATTTTCATCAACTGGAGGAAGAACATCTATCACAGTGATAACTACACCATCATCATGTGTTGTTGAATAATCAATTGTATCGATTTTGTTTGAATAAACAAATCCACCCATAGCTAAACCAACTATTCCAATTCCAGCAAATAAAGCTTTCATCAAAGATTGATTTTCTGTAATTCTTAATTCATAAGCGCCGTAAGATTTATTTCGATTTTCGAAAAGTATATCTAAAAATTTTCTGTTTTCCATATTAATAAAATTTTAAGGGTTTGTGAATCGATTCAATGAATAGATGCTATAAATTTTAAAAAGGTTGGTTAGTATTTGAATTATTTTTAAAAAATCGTTATTTTTAACAAAACGTTAAGATTTATGATTCAAATTCCTCAACCTTGTCATAAAAAGTGGAATGATTTAAATGGTACTAATCGTGTTAAATTTTGTTCATCTTGTAATAACAATGTTTATAATCTAAATCAGCTTTCAGCAAATGATATTCAAAATATAATTCAACGTGAAGAAAAGGTGTGTGGAATGTTGGTGAAAAAAAATGAAACATTATCTAATCTAACAAGGCTTCGGATGTCAATTGTAGGATTAGTTTTTTTTGTAGGAAGTGTTTTCGGTCAACAAGATTCTATTCAAATAAAAGGAAAAGTGAATGATTTGAATGGTTTTCCGATTATGGATTCTAAAATTACATTAAAAAATTTCCCAATCGAATCATTTTCTAATGAATATGGTGAATTCTCATTGATTGTTCCAAAAAATCTAAAAACTTATATTTTAGAAGTTAAGGATCCTGAATATCAGATGGAAATTGTTTACAAAGAAGAAGAATTATCACAAGAAATTGTAATTCCTTTAGGTAATTCCGAAGATTTAATTATTGGTGAGATTAATTATAAACCTACTTTTAAACAACGTGTAATTCATACAATTACTTGGCCTTATCGTAAAATTCGTTCCACATTTTTTAATGATTAGTAATTTTTAATCATTAAAAATAAAATTCCCATAAACTTTCGTTTAAATTTCGTTGATTGGCATTGAAACATTATCTTTGCTAACTTATAAAAATCAACAGAAATGGCTAGAGTGCTTACGGGAATTCAAGCGACTGGAACTCCGCACTTAGGAAATATTTTAGGTGCAATTCAGCCAGCGATTGAAATGACTCAACAAGAGGGAAATGATTCATTTATCTTTATTGCAGATTTACATTCTTTAACACAAATTAAGGATGCGGAAGTTTTAAAACAAAATACTTACGAAGTTGCTGCTACTTGGTTAGCTTTAGGTTTAGATACTTCAAAAGTAGCTTTTTACCGTCAATCAGATGTTACAGAAACAACTGAATTAATGTGGTATTTATTAAACTTTTTCCCATTCCAACGATTAACTTTAGCACACTCTTTCAAAGACAAGCAAGATTATTTAGCAGATGTTAACGCTGGGTTATTTACTTACCCAATTTTAATGGCAGCTGATATTTTATTATACGATGCAAATTTAGTTCCTGTAGGAAAAGATCAATTACAACATTTAGAGATTACACGCGACGTGGCTTCTCGTTTCAATAATCAAATGGGTGAAAGTTTTGTAATCCCAGAAGCTAAAATTGATGAGCAAGTAATGATTATTCCTGGTACTGATGGAAATAAAATGAGTAAATCTCGTAACAACTTTATCAATATCTTTTTGCCAGAAAAACAATTACGTAAACAGGTAATGTCTATCGAAACAGATTCAACTCCGTTAGAAGATCCAAAAAATCCTGATACAGATAATGTTTTCGCAATTTATAAATTGTTAGCATCTCCAGAACAAATTGAAGAAATGCGTGAAAACTACTTAAAAGGTGGTTACGGTTATGGACACGCAAAACAAGCTTTATACGAATTAATTTTAGAGAAATACGCAGATGCTCGTATCAAATTTAATGAGTTAATGGACGATAAAGCAACACTAGATGCTTTCTTAGAAAATGGAGCATTTAAAGCTCGTGAAGTGGCTCAAGGAGTTTTAAAAAGAACAAGAAAACAATTAGGTTTAAAGATATAGATTTAAATAGTTAAGCTATTGTTATAATTTATATTATAAGCTTATTTAATCTATTTCTAAATCGTAATTTTGCAATAATTAATAATCTTTTAAAGATTTATCAAGATGATTAAAGTAACAGAAGAAGCTAAAAATAAAATTGCATCTCTTATGCAAGAAGAAGGATCTTCAATCGAAGAATCTTTCGTTAGAGTAGGTGTAACAAGTGGTGGATGTTCAGGATTATCTTACGACTTAAAGTTTGATAAAGAACAAAAACCAGAAGATAAGTTATACGAAGACAACGGAGTAAAAATATTAGTAGATAAAAAATCTTTCTTATACTTGGTTGGTATGACTTTAGAATATTCAGGAGGTTTAAATGGAAAAGGTTTCGTTTTCAACAATCCAAATGCAAGTAGAACTTGCGGATGTGGTGAAAGCTTTGCAGTTTAATCTTATGAAAAAAATTGCATTTATAGTCTTAATGATACAAAGTTTGATGGTTTTCGGTCAGAAAACCATCAATGCTGAATCTTTAAAGACATTTAATGTAACAGAAGATTCCAAGAAAATAAATAAAGCGTATGCTGATAATATGTTTTTTGGGATTTTTGGAGTCAAACACTTTATTAATGCATTAGATGTAAATAATAAAGCTGTAAAATCCATTACAATTACAAGTAATGCAAATCCTAATATTAAAACGCCAGTTTACAAAGCGCTTTATAATCAGGATGGAACTATCGATATGTTCGAGATTAGTGAACAAATTGGTAACGCGTTGCAGGTAAAATATGATTATAAAGATGGAGTGATTGCAAAAGAGGTAATTCATTACCAAGATAAAAATGCAACACTTAATACATTTTATTACAATGAAGATAAAATGTACATCGAAAAACCAAATCAAAAATTTGAAATGGTTTGGTTAGAAGGTGATGTTCTTTTAAAAAAAGTATATACAGAAAATCAAATAGGTACAGAAGATCGATTAATGCATAATTGTCGTATAACACGCTCAATTGGTCAAGACATTAATAAAGTATGTTTTAACGATGCGTCGTTTAAAATTCCTTTAATCATTACAGATTATGTGCCTGAAGTTGATGCAAATACTTTGAAAATTAATTTGATTAAAGGAGAGCAATCTCAAATAAAATCAATAAGTGATCAAAAATTTGCAATTGTTTTACAAGGAAAAGAAAAGTTCCATATTTCTTTAGATAAAGAAAATCGCATTAAAAGTTTTAATTATTTAGGCAATCCGGCTTTACAAGAAAAGCCAATCGAATTTTTGTTTGCCTATACAATGTATTAGAAAATGAGTAACACAAAATATACAGAAGACGATCTACGTGAAGATCTTGCTAGCCAAAAACAATATGAGTTTGGTTGGACGACTGAAATGGAATATGAAGAATTCCCAGTCGGATTAAATGAAGACATCGTGCGTGCTATTTCAGCAAAAAAAGAAGAGCCAGAATGGATGACGGAATGGCGTTTAGAAGCTTTCCGTGCTTGGGAAAAAATGGAAGAGCCTGAATGGGCCAACGTAACTTACGAAAAACCAGATTTTCAAGCAATTCAATACTATGCTGCTCCAAAACCAAAAAAAGAATTAGCGAGTTTAGACGAGGTTGATCCTGAATTATTAAAAACTTTTGAGAAATTAGGTATTTCTTTAGACGAGCAAAAACGTTTAACTGGAGTTGCTATTGATGTTGTATTTGATTCAGTTTCAGTAAAAACAACGTTTCGTGAAACGTTAGCTGAAAAAGGAATTATTTTCTGTTCAATTTCAGAAGCAATCAAAGAATATCCAGAATTAGTTAAGAAATATATAGGTAAAGTTGTCCCGCCAACAGATAATTTCTACGCAGCTTTAAACTCTGCAGTTTTCTCTGATGGATCATTCTGTTATATTCCAAAAGGTGTTCGATGCCCAATGGAATTATCAACTTATTTCCGTATCAACTCTGCTGGTACAGGACAATTCGAGCGTACATTATTAATCGCTGACGAAGGTTCTTACGTTTCTTACTTAGAAGGTTGTACAGCACCAATGCGTGACGAAAACCAATTACACGCTGCTGTAGTTGAGTTATTGATCATGGATGATGCTGAGATTAAATATTCAACAGTACAAAACTGGTTCCCAGGTGATGAAAACGGTAAAGGAGGTGTATTTAACTTTGTAACTAAGCGTGCAGTTTGTGAGAAAAATGCAAAAGTTGCTTGGACTCAAGTTGAAACAGGTTCTGCTGTTACTTGGAAATATCCATCTTGTATCTTAAAAGGTGATAATTCAGTTGGTGAGTTTTACTCAATCGCTGTAACGAATCACTACCAACAAGCGGATACAGGTACAAAGATGATTCACATCGGAAAGAATTCGAAATCAACGATTATTTCGAAAGGTATTTCTGCGGGTAAATCTCAAAACTCATACCGTGGTTTAGTGAAGGTAATGAAAGGTGCTGAAGGTGCTCGTAACTTCTCTCAGTGTGATTCATTATTAATGGGTAACGAATGTGGAGCTCATACTTTCCCTTACATCGAAATTGAGAATAAATCTGCTCAATTAGAACACGAAGCGACAACATCAAAAATTGGTGAAGATCAATTATTCTATTGTAATCAACGTGGTATCGATACTGAAAAAGCAATTGCTTTAATTGTAAACGGTTTCAGCCGCGAGGTTTTAGATAAATTACCAATGGAATTTGCTGTTGAGGCTAAGAAATTATTAGAAATCTCATTAGAAGGTTCTGTAGGATAATTAATGTGAGAATGTGAAAATTTGATAATGAGTTAATGATGGAAAAAGAGAATATCATTTTAAAATTATCTTTAGAATTTTCACTCTTAATTATAACTTATTGTGAAGAACTTGAAGCTAGTAAAAAGTTTGTAATTTCAAACCAATTATTAAAATCAGGGACTTCTATAGGTGCAAATATTAGGGAAGCTCAGAATGCTGAAAGTTTAAATGATTTTGTTCACAAATTTAAAATTGCAGCAAAAGAAATTGATGAAACTAAATATTGGTTAGAATTATGTCAATTATCTGAAAGCTATCCTAACAATGAAATATTGATGGATAAATTAATTAATATTTCTAAAATTGTGAACAAGATTATAAGTACATCAAAATCAAAGTGATTAACTAATTATCACATTTACTAATTTTCAAATTAGCAAAAAATGTTATTAAATATACAAGACTTACACGCTCGAATCGAAGAGCGCGAAATTTTAAAAGGATTAAATTTACAAATCAATCCAGGTGAGGTTCACGCAATCATGGGACCTAACGGTGCTGGTAAATCAACTTTATCAAATGTTATTACAGGTAGAGAAGATTACGAAGTAACTGGAGGAGATATTCAATTAGATGATGAATCAATTTTAGAGTTAGCTCCAGAAGAGAGAGCTCAAAAAGGAATTTTCATGTCTTTCCAATACCCAATCGAAATTCCAGGTGTTTCTGTAACAAACTTCATCAAAACTTCTATCAACGAAACGCGTAAAGCGCAAGGTTTAGAAGAAATGGGAGCTTCAGAAATGTTAAAAGAAATTCGTGCGAAAGCTGAGTTATTAGGAATCAAAAAAGATTTCTTATCTCGTTCTTTAAACGAAGGTTTCTCTGGAGGTGAGAAAAAACGTAACGAAATTTTTCAAATGTTAATGTTAAACCCAAAATTAGCAATCTTAGATGAAACTGATTCTGGTTTAGATATTGATGCTTTACGTATCGTTGCTGAAGGGGTTAACGCGTTCAAAAACGAAAACAACGGAGTTTTAGTAATTACGCACTACCAACGTTTATTAGACTACATCGTTCCTGATTTCGTTCACGTTTTAGCGGACGGAAAAATCATCAAATCTGGAGGTAAAGAATTAGCTTTAGAATTAGAAGAAAAAGGTTACGACTGGGTTAAAGAAGAGGCAGGAATCTAAACATTTTGTAAAATGTAAAATGTATTAAGTACAAAGTACTTTTTACTTCTTACATAATACATTAATACAATATCTAAAATGATTGATTTAAAAGAAAATTTAGTTTCTCGTCATAATGCGTTTTTAGAAGCGAACCAAACGAATCCAACTGTTGATGGATTACGTAAGGAAGCGATTGAAATCTTTAATAATGAAGGTTTTCCAAAACGTAAAGACGAAGAATGGAAATATACAAATGTTGCACCTTTAGTTAAAGTTGATTATACTTTAAATGCTGAAGAAGCAACTGTTGATGCTGAAACAATCAATGGTTTATTTGTAAACAACTTAGATTCGAACAAAGTTGTTTTCGTAAACGGTAAATTTGATGCAGCATTATCTTCTATCGCTTCAGAAGAAGTTACAATTAAGCCTTTAAGCGAGGTTTTAGTAGATGCTTCTTACCAAGAAGTTGTAGAGCAATTCTACGGTAAAATTGCGTTAAAAAACGAAGCTTTCGTCGCTTTAAATAACGCGTATGCAACAGAAGGTTTCTTCGTGCAAGTTGCTAAAAACAAAATTGTAGAAAAACCGATTGAAGTATTATACATCGCAACTGGAAATACGCAAGAAGCTTTATTACAACCAAGAAATTTAGTTGTAATTGGAGATCAAGCGAAAGTTCAAATCATCGAAAAACACGTTACTTTAAACGAAACTGCAAACTTAACGAATGCATTAACGGAAGTAAACGTGGGTAAAAACGCTGATTTATACTTATACAAATTCCAAAACGATACAGATAATGTTTCTTTAATTGATAATACATACATCAACCAAGAACGCGATTCTCGTGCGCACGTATTTACTTTTTCATTCGGAGGTAAAATTGTTCGTAACAATTTAAATTTCTTCCAAAACGGAGAAAACTGTAATTCGGTAATGGATGGAATTACAATGATCGAGAATAAACAACACGTGGATCACCACACATTTGTTGAGCATAATTTCCCGAACTGTGAATCTCACGAGTTATACAAAGGAATTTATGACGGAAAATCTGAAGGTGTTTTCAACGGAAAAATTTTCGTTCACAAAGAAGCTCAGAAATTAAATGCGTTCCAACAAAATAACAACGTTTTATTATCTGATTCAGCTTCGATCAACACTAAACCTCAGTTAGAGATTTTTGCAGATGACGTAAAATGTTCTCACGGATGTACAGTTGGTCAATTAGCAGAAGATTCATTATTCTACATGCAACAACGTGGTATTCCTAAGAAAGAAGCTAAAGCTTTATTATTATATGCTTTCGCATCGGATGCTTTACAACGTGTAGAAATTGAGGAAATTCAAAATGTAGTGAATCACATGATCGCAGCTAAATTAGGTGTGGATATTGATTTCGAATTGAATTAATAAAAGAGTTTTAAGTTTCAAGTAAACTTATCATTTAAAATATAAAGTAAGTATTCAGTTCTTGGATACTTACTTTTTTATTTAGACTAAATCGAGTAACTTTGAACCATCAAAAAGTAACAGAAATGTCATTAGATATTCAATATATAAGAAGTCAATTCCCTATTTTAAATCGTGAAGTTAACGGGAAACCATTAGTTTATTTTGATAACGGAGCAACTTCTCAAAAGCCTAAAGTTGTATTAGATATTTTAAACGAATATTACGAAAAATACAATGCCAATGTTCACCGTGGAATTCATACGTTAAGTCAAGAAGCAACGGATTTAATGGAAGAATCTCGTCGTAAGATTCAAGCATTTATCAATGCGAAACACGATCACGAGGTAATTTTCACACGTGGAACAACAGAATCAATCAATTTAGTAGCCAATACAATTGGACAATTATTAACGGCTGATGACGAGATTATCATTACAGAAATTGAACATCACTCGAATATTGTGCCTTGGCAATTGGTAACGCAAAGAACTGGAGCAAAATTAAAATACATTCCATTAACAGCTGAAGGAACTTTAGACATTGATAAATTAGATGATTTATTGACGGATAAAACGAAATTAGTTTGTGTAAATCAAGTATCGAATGCGTTAGGAGTTGTTAATCCAATTGAAACAATTATCGAAAAAGCACATGCTAAAGGTGCTTGGGTTTTAATTGATGGAGCGCAATCGGTTCCGCATACAAAAATTGATGTTCAAGCTTTAGATGCTGATTTCTTAGCATTTTCTGGACATAAAATGTACGGACCAACTGGAATCGGAATTTTATATGGAAAAGAAGAAATCTTAAATCAATTACCACCCTTCCACGGAGGAGGAGAGATGATTAAAGATGTAACGATGGAAGTTTCTACATACGCTTGTTTACCATTCAAATTCGAAGCAGGTACGCCTGATGTTGCTGGAATTATTGGTTTAGGAGCTGCTGTGGATTTTATCAATGAAATCGGTATTGATGCGATTCACGCTTACGAAGACGAATTAGTTGAATATACAATCGAGCGTTTATCTGAATTTGAAGAAGTTGAAATATATGCAAAAGATGCAAAACACGCAGGAGCAGTTTCTTTCAATTTAAAATTAGATGGAGTTCACTCTTCTGATGTCGGAATGATCTTAGACAAAAAAGGAATTGCTGTTCGTACAGGTCATCATTGTGCACAGCCAATTATGCACCATTTTGGGATTCCAGGAACAGTTCGCGCTTCTTTTGGTATCTACAATACCAAAGAAGAAGTAGATATCTTTATCGATGGCTTAAAAACAGCCATCCGAATGTTAGGATAAGAATAAAACTATTTTAAATAATAAGAAATGGGAACCGTTGGGTTCCCATTTCCTTTTAGATCACAACAATACAATTTCTTCTACGACTATCTCAGCTACATGTTTCACAATACCTTCTTTCGTTGTAAAATCGTTATAAGACAATTTTCCTTCGACAGCGATTTGCTTCCCTTTTGTAACGTGCTGCTCAACGATACTAGACAAATTACCCCAAACGACTAAATTATGCCAAGTAGTTTGTTCTACTTTTTCACCTTTAGCATTGGAATAGCTTTCGTTTGTCGCTAAACTCAATCGAGCTAATTTCTTGTTGTTTTCTAAAATTTTTATTTCTGGATCTTGTCCTACGTGTCCAATTAACTGAACTCTGTTTCTTAATGTACTCATGGCGATAAAATATTAATTGTTCTGTTTTATAAAGTTAAGAAATAAAATTTAATTAATTGAAATATAAATAGTTAAAATTTTAAACAACGTGTTCTTTATATAATTCGTCAAGTTTACGATCAAGATTAAAAGTTTTTCCTGGATGCGGACGAGAGGTTTGGATACAAGAACTTCTAACGGCAGTTAACCAACGAAAACGTTCGTGAATTTCAAATTTAGAAACATCAGAAAAAGGATTAGAACCTTCCGCAATTTGACTTAATGCTTTTAGATTGGAATCTATAAAACTCAAATCAAAATCATGAGCAAAGGCATTAATTCGCTGATCATTGATAAAGTATTTGACTTTTAAATAATTTTCACGCTTCGAAAAAATAATCACACCAACATTTATAAATTCTTCTCGCTCTACCTTAGGAACAAAGCGAATGATTGAATACTCATATAAGATTTTTTCTTGCATCGTTGGCTTCATTTATAAAGTTAATAGAGTTTTCTAATCTTATTTTGATAAACGTTTTGTATATCGAACGCATTTGATCTTCAGTCATGTGATAAGCTTCTGTTTCTAACCATTCATCAGGAATTAAATCCACTAATTCATCAACAAAATCACACGTTAAAATTGCTTTAAATTCAGCATCAACTTCTTCAAGTTTCGTTGCATTTCTTAGTAAAACATGATCTTTAATTTGTGGGAATTTTGTTTTAGCAGAAGCTTCCCAATTATCCCAAGAATGATGAAAATAATAAGCAGCACCATGATCAATTAACCATAATTCTTTATTCCACATCAACATATTTGTATTGCGATAGGTACGGTCTACATTGGTTATAAAAGCATCTAACCAAACGATTTGCGAAGCTAATTTGTCATCAATTGTCATTACCGCTGGATCGTAATTGATTGCTCCGGATAAAAAATGTAAAGCTAAATTTGTTCCTTCACTAAATTTTAACAAATCCTGAATTTCCTCATCAGCTTCAGTTCTTCCAAAATCAACATCCAATGAAGCAAAAACTAATTCAGGCACTTTAAAACCTAATTTACGAGCAATTTCACCACCTAATAATTCAGAAATTAACATACGAGGTCCGTGTCCAGCTCCTTTAAATTTTAAAACATATTTAAAACCATCATCAGCATCAGCTAATGCAGGAAGCGATCCACCTTCTCTTAAAGCCTGTAAATAACGCTCTACAGTAACTGTTCTTAAATCTATCTTATTCATTCTATTTTAAAAGTCTATAAATTTAGTATAAAATTAGCATTTAATTTTTTTGATTTAAAATCATATCATACATCTTTGTACAAGTTAGTTAAACAGTTAAATGCGAATAGGAAAATTTATAATTACAAGAGTTACAGCACTATTTATAATAGGTACATTGTCTCTTCTTGTATTTCTTATCTGCTTACAAGCCTATACTTCACGATTTATTTTTCAAGATAAATTTGATATTCCATCTAAATATAGAGTAGGAGTAGTGTATGGTGCAAAATTAAATCCGGACGGAACTCCTGGAACTTATTTAAAAGATAGGTTAGACACGGCTTTGGATTTATACTATTCGGATAAGATTAATATAATTATATTATCTGGTGAACGATTAAATCATAATTTTAATGAAATTGATGTGATGGAGCAATACATTTTGGATAATGGCGTTCCGATTGAAAATACTTACATCGATGCAGGTGGTTTAGATACTTATAGTACAGTTTATAGGGTAAAAAATATCTTTCAGTTTGATAAAGTGATTTACATTACTCAAAATTTTCATTTAACTCGAGCAACTTTTTTAGGTAAAATGATGGGGGTAGATTGTATTGGATATAATGCGGATCGATCAAAATATAAAAACCTCAATGAACATAAATTCAGAGAGGTTTTTGCAAATATTAAAGCTGTTCTTGATTTTTCTAAAGATCGTCAACCTGATGTTTTAGTTGATAGTAAAGATTCTATCAATTAGGCTTGCATGACGTATATAGCTGGACGTTTATGAAAATCATAATCTTCTTTTTTCCAGTCTTTGATTGATCGTGTTCTGATGTCTTCTGTTTCTAAAGTAATATCACAAGCCACACATATTTTAGTATCAGCGCGTAAGATTTTCGTTAAATCATCTATCATCTGATTATTTCTATATGGTGTTTCCATAAAGATTTGAGCAATTCCAGTTTTCGAACTTTCGGCTTCCAATTGTCCTAAACGTTTTTTACGCTCGTTTTTTTCAATTGGTAAATAACCATGAAAAGCAAAGTTTTGACCATTCATTCCAGAAGCCATTAAAGCCATCAAAATAGATGATGGTCCTACTAAAGGAACCACTTGAATTTTTTTGTCTTGCGCAACTTTAACTAATTGTGAACCTGGATCTGCCACAGCTGGTAAACCAGCTTCAGAGATAATTCCAATTGTTTTTCCTTGGTCTAATAATTTAACCAATTCAAATAATTCTTGTGCGTCTGTATCTTTGTCTAAAATATATAGATCTAAATCAGCTTGAACTTTTTCAGGACAAACTTGTTTGATGAATTTTCGAGCAGATTTTTCGTTTTCAACCACAAAAGTGTTGATCGATCGAATAACTTCTAAGTTAAATTCAGGTAAAACTCTGTTATATGGACTCTCTCCCAATAAACTTGGGATAAGATAAACTTTAGCAGTTGTCATTATAGATATTATAAATTGTATTTTTCGATAAGGCCATCAGTTGCTTTATCTAATAATTGATATACGTGGTCAAAAGCCTCATCTTTTTCGTAGTAAGGATCAGGTACATTTTGCGCTACGCCCAAACCTTCTTTCAAAATTAATTTGATTTTATTACGTTCTTCTTCTGTTCGAGCTAATTGCTGCAAATCGATAGAATTTTGTTTATCCATCGCAAAAATCAAATCAAACTCTTCAAAGAAAATTGGATTAAAATGCATTGCTCGTTGGTCCGATATATCCACACCATATTTTTTAGCCACAGCGATAGATCTACGATCTGGTTGTTCACCAACATGCCAATTTCCAGTTCCAGCTGAATCTACTATATGATTGTCTCCAACTTTTGCTTGTAAAATACCTTCTGCTAAAGGTGAACGGCAAATGTTACCTAAGCAAACCATTAATATTTTCATTGTATGAGCTATTTAGAACAAAGATTAATCCGCAATTTTACGAGAGATATCTTCTATATATCCTCTAAATGCTTTATCTGTTTCTTGTAAGTTTTTAACTGTTTTACAAGCATGTAAAACAGTTGCGTGATCTCTTTTACCAATTTGCGATCCGATACTTGCTAAAGATGCTTTTGTATATTGTTTTGCGAAATACATCGCTAATTGTCTAGCTTGTACAACATCACGTTTACGAGTTTTCGATTGAATGTCGTCAATAGAAACTTTAAAATACTCGCAAACTGTTTTTTGAATGTATTCGATAGAGATTTCTTTACGAGCAGTTTGTACTAATTTAGATAACGTACGCGCTGTTAATTCTAAAGTAATTTCTCTTTTGTTTAAAGTAGCTTGAGCGATGATTGAATTTAATGAACCTTCTAACTCACGAACATTGGTATCAATATTCTGAGCAATATAATCCATTACTTCATCTGGGAAAATAATTCCGTCTTTCTCTAATTTTTGTTTTAAAATATGTAAACGAGTATTATAATCAGGATTTTGTAAATCTGCTGATAATCCCCATTTGAAACGAGAAATTAAACGTTGTTCCATATCTTGAATATCAGCCGGAGATTTATCAGATGTTAAAATAATCTGATTACCTCTTTGGTGTAAATGATTAAAAATATGGAAGAAAACTTCTTGTGTTTTCGCTTTTCCAGATAAAAATTGAATATCATCCATGATTAATACATCAATCATTTGATAAAAGTGGATGAAATCGTTTTGGTTATTATTTTTAACAGCTTCAATAAACTGTTGTGTAAATTTTTCGGTTGAAACGTACAATACTGTTTTATCTGGATGAAGTTCTTTAACTTCTAAACCAATAGCATGTACTAAGTGTGTTTTTCCTAATCCAACACTACCATATATAAATAGCGGGTTGAAAGATGTTCCACCTGGACGTTTTGCAATCGCACGACCTGCTGCACGAGCTAAACGATTCGATTCACCTTCGATAAAATTATCAAAAGTATAATTTGGATTTAGTTGAGAGTCAATCTTTAATTTTTGTAAACCTGGGATAACAAACGGATTCATTAATCTCGTTTTATCCATCGGAATCGGTGCATCAACTTCTTGTGGTTGAGGCTTTTCTTTATTTGAACTTGGGATACGAACAGTATATGGATCACGTCCTTGCGTTTTTTGATCCATAAGTATACTATATACCAATTTAGCGTCTCCACCTAACTCACGTTGTAAGGCGCTCTTTAAAATTTTGATATAATGTTCCTCAAGCCACTCATAAAAGAATTTACTAGGAACTTGTATAGTTAAAATGTTACCATTTATTTTTGCAGGTCGTATAGGCAAAAACCATGTGTTAAATGCATCTTCGGCAATGTTGTCTTTGATGTATTTTAAACAGTTTTCCCACACAGAGTTTGCTGTTATTGTCAT